>QNZT01000099.1 GCA_003978455.1 Sulfurospirillum sp. | reverse complement strand
TAAACACTACACAAGACCCATCTAGAATGGGAGCAATTGTAGATAAAAATTTTACAAGCACCATTCCCTTTGAGTGGTCTGGTGGTTTGCCTATAATAAATGTTAAAATAGCTGGTAAAACATACAAGTTTTTATTTGATACAGCTGCGCCAACTACGATTCCAAGTGCTTTAGCAAAAGAGTTGCAACTCAAAACTGTTGGTAAAGGCAGAAAGCTTGACCGCTCTTTATACAAGCTGCCACTCTTAAAAGTTGGCGATATAGGCTTTAAAGATTATGTTGTCTTTGTGGATGATTTTAAAAGCAAATTTCCTATTTCGTGTTTAGGTTTTGATGGTATCTTTGGATACAACACGATGAAAGATATGAAAATAAAAGTCGATTATCAAAACCAAAAGATTACATTTTCTGATAAAGAGATACCACACATTGAGTATATCCCTGTAGATATAAAATTTAACTATCGTTACGGTCCGCTGGTTCGTCTTGATTTTCCTTTTGGTAATGCAGATTTTCAGATAGATACAGGCAAAAATGCAAATATACAACTTGGGAATCCAAGCGTAATACCTATGATGCAAAAGCAAGGTTTTAGCTTTAGAGAGATCCGTGGCATTGCTTCAAGCAGTATTGGTGGGAACAATAATCATACACAAAGAGAGTACCTTGCAAAAGATTTTTCGCTTGATTCAAAGATCAAAATAAAATCTTTCCCAATAGAGGTAGACAATAGCGGTGCTTTTCTGATAGGTAACGGTTTTTTGAAACATTTTGATCTTATTATCGACTTTCCGGCACAAAAAGTCTATTTTAAAGCTATCAAACAAGGGGTGATTGATGAAGGATTTAACGATACATTTGGCTTAACCCCATTTTGGGATAAAAACAAAGGTTTATTTGTATCAGCCATCACAGACAAAACACCCGCCAAAGAGGCAAATCTGAAAATTGGTCAAAAAATTATATCGTTTAACGGTAAAGAGACCTCTGCTATGAGTCAAGATGACTTTTGTAAACTACTTCTAAAGTATAGCAATATCAATAAACAAAAAATGCTAGATATAAGCGTTAAAAGTAATAATGGAGAGAGCAAAAAAATAATTTTGAAAAAGTGAGAGTATAAACCCTGGTCAATGTATCAAGTCTGTCGCCTGTTTCCTTTATAGGAGATAATCTTGTATCCGGGATAATTAACCACAATGCTATTATCGGGTATATCTTTATAAACCACCGCATTGGCACCGATTTTAGCATTGTTTCCAACTTTTATTTTACCAATCACTTTAGCCCCTGCTCCAATATAAACGTCATCTCCAATCGTCGGTGCACCGGCTTTTTTACCCTGCCCCGCTTCTCCTATCGTTACTTGTTGTGAAATATTGACATTTTTTCCGATGACAGCACCCGAAGCGATTGTAATCCCTCCGAAATGCCCAATATAAAAACCTTCTCCTATTTGGGCTGAAGCGGGGATTTGGATACCCCATTTGATTTTAAGTCTTTGGTTTAATAAAAAATATAGCGGTAAAAGTATCGCCTGTACAATTTTATGTTGTCTTTTGATCCATCTTCCAAAGCGATACACGACCATCGCACGAAACCCTGGTGCCAAAAGTGTCGAAGCCACTCTTTTTAAACGACTGGAAGAGTTGTTTGTATTATACATACGTAAAAAATCCTGTTTTAACACGTATCATCTCCTGAGTATATTTCAAATTGAAAAATATATCCATATCATATATCACATTTGGAAAGCAGGCAATGTAGTGGATATCTTCATAAATATATTAACACAACTATCCACATAATAGTCTGGGATAAAATAAACTCCAGGTTATTTTTTATAGATCCTACTCTTAAAACCAAACACCAAGTTTAAGGATTACCCTTTTTTATCAACAAATATTAAGATATTTTTGGATAGGATACGCGACAAATTTCAAAAAGCATCGAAGGAAAAACCATGTCAAGAAAATGTCAGATCAGTGGTAAAGGCCCAATGACCGGAAACAATGTCAGCCACGCACACAACAAAACCAAAAGAAGATTTCTTCCAAACCTCAGAACAGTGAGAATCACACTCGAAGACGGTACGAAAAAGAAGATCAAAGTCTCTGCCAAAGCACTCAGAACGATGAGAAAACAGGCAAATCAATAAGCCGAAACAGCTTATAATACCATATCATAAAATGCAGGGGAGATCTCCGCTTCCTCTGTCATGAACCTCATGCGGTTTGCGCCGTAAAAAGATGGAGAGTTGATGAAATTTTTCAAAAAGCTTAAAAAGTTTCTCCATTGGCGTGAACCCAAAAAACCCGAAATAGACCTCGACACAGAACTCTACCAGCACCTCGCCCCTTTTCGTCTGCCACTCATACTGACCGTTTTGATGATGCTCATCGGCACACTCGGCTATATCATCATCGACAACTTCAGTCTGATGGATGCCATCTACCAGACGGGGATCACCTTCACGACGGTGGGCTACGGAGAGATCGCCCCTATCTCCGATGCCGGGCGTCTATTCACGATCACGTTGATCATCCTGGGATTCGGGGTTTTCTCCTTTTCGGTGGGTATTTTGGTCGAGGTACTCAACAAAGGGGAACTACTAAAGATTATCAAGGAGCGTTCGATGCTATACGATATCGCACGACTGAAAAACCACTATGTCATCTGCAACCATAATGAATATACGATACAGCTGACGTTGCAGTTTCGGCAAAACCATATACCCTTTGTGGTGGTCGATCCGGCGGAAAATCTCGAAGAGATCGCCAAGAAGTACGACTATCCCTACTACGTGCAGGAGGAGCCCCACACCGAAACGGCACTGGCAAAAGCGCATCTCTCCAGTGCAAAAGGCATCATCACCCTCTCCTCCAACATCGCCGACAATATCGCCGTCATCGCTTCGGCGAGACTTCATGAAAAGGAGATCAAGCGTCGCCGCCCCTACTTCATACTCACCAACGCCAACACGCTGAGCGATATCGAAAAGCTTAAAAAACTGGGTGCGGACAGTGTCGTCTCCCCGACCAAACTGATGGCGCAGCGGATGAGTGCCATCAGCCAGCGTCCGGAGATGGAAAATATCCTCGAACAGTTTCTCTACAAAAAGGATACACCGCTCGATATCGAAGAGATCAAGATCCCCAGCTACTCCTGGATGCTCTTTAAAAAACTCAAAGATATCAAACTGCCGCTTTACCAAAAGGTCAATATCGTCGGTATCAGGGACGACAAAGGGAACTTTATCCCGATGCCCGGAGAAGATACGATCATCACACAGGGTGCCAAGCTGATGCTGATCGGCAGCAGTGAGAGCATACGTCTTGCAAAAAAAATCGCACGTAAAAAAATGCGTCCGGAAATGGAGTCAAAATAATGTTTACAATACTTCCCGTCAAAGGCGGTCTCGGTGTCGTGGAGGGGTTCTTCTGCGACGGTGTCAATGCAGGTCTGCGCGAAGGTACACAACCTGATGTGGCATTTATACGCAGTGATGTGCTCTGCGATGTCGCAGCGGTTTTTACGACCAACAGGTTTCAGGCAGCGCCCATCAAACACTATCAACTTCATGAAGCGGGATTTCAGACCAACTTTGTGCTCATGAACGCCAAAAATGCCAATGCGATGACCGGCAAAAGAGGTATCGAAGATATCGACACGATCCTCTCCGCCTTGCCCAAAAAGCTTGGAGTTCACAACCCGCTGATGAGTTCCACCGGGGTGATCGGCTATCCGCTTCCGGTGGAGAAGATCACCTCCGCATTTGCGAAGTTTGACTTCGATGCCAAAAACTCAGATGCCGCCGCACAGGCGATCATGACGACCGACAGTTTCAAAAAGGAGCTGGCACTGAAAGTGGAGCTGGAAAACGGCAACACGTTTCATATCGCCGCGATCTGCAAAGGTGCGGGGATGATCAACCCCGCTATGGCGACGATGCTCTGCTTTATCGTCACCGATGCCGATATCCCCAAAGAGGAGATGCAACCGCTGCTGAAACAGAGTGCGGATCAGTCGTTCAACACCATCAGCGTGGACGGCGACACGTCCACCAACGATACCGTCATGCTGCTTACCAGCCGAAAAAGCAGTGCATACGACAAAGAAGCGTTTGCCGAAGCGCTCAATATGCTCACCCACCGTCTCGCGATGATGATCCTCGAAGATGGGGAGGGCTCCAACAAAGTGGTCGCATTTGAAGTCACAAATGCCAGAACAAAAGAGGATGCCATCAAAGCCTCCAAAGCCCTCAGCAACTCCCTGCTGGTCAAAACGGCACTCTTCGGAGAAGATCCCAACTGGGGACGTATCGCCTCGACGATCGGTGCCAGCGGTATCGAATGTGACGAAGAGAGACTGGTCATCAGATATGACGATCTGCTAATCTACTCCGCCGAGTATCCCGTACTGGACAAAGAGCGTGAAGCCAAAGCGTTTGAGATCATGAAACAAAAAAGTTTCAAAATCAGCTGCGACATCGGTCTTGGCAGTGCACACCACACGAGCTACGGATGTGATCTCAGCTACGATTATGTCAAGATTAATGCTGATTACAGAACATAAATGTTAATATAAAAAGATAAAAATTAATGAGGAGAATTTATGTTACATGAATACAGAGATATTATCTCAAAATTAAAAACGGAAAATGCACACTTTGCCAAAATCTTTGAAAAACACAACGAACTTGATGACAAGATCAAAGAGGTGGAAGAAGGCAGAGAGCATATGGATACGCTTGCACTTGAGAAACTGAAAAAAGAGAAACTGAAACTGAAAGATGAAGCTTATACGATGATCGTAGAATACAAAAAAGAGCATAACCTCTAAGATAGAGAACCCGGCGGAGAGTGAACTCTCCGCTCGATATTAAGTTAACGCTAAGTTCTCTTCAGCAAAGGACTTACGCGCAGATGAACCGCGCTTAAATTCTTTTAACAGTTAAAAAGCACTCCACCAATACAGCTACCGTAATCGAGACTCTCTGCCGAGATTTTTTGCCAGCATATAGTAAAAGGTAGCGCGGTATTTGTTTTTCACACCTTTGAGTTTCTCACACACTTCCGCAACGGCACTATCGAGTGCCTCTTTGTCATTTTTAGGCATTTTCAGCTTGCGAATAAGAAAATTTGTTTTGACAGTCTCCAGCTCTTTGGGATCGCTGCACGAGACCAGCTCCGCATCTCTCCTGTAGATGGAGGGTCCGAGATTTTTGACGATGATCTCCAGAAAACGGTCATCTACCTCTCCGAGGTGTTTCATGATATCTGCATGGTAGAGCGCAAGTTTCTGTTCCCTTTTACTGGGCTGTTTTCCCTCTGTAGCTTTTTTGGATGCCGGTTTCACAGTCGATTCAGGGCTTTTTTTAGCAGCGGTTTCCACTTTTTTGGCAGCCTGTTTTGCAGGGGTTTTTGGAGCCGGTGCAGCTTTTTTGGAGTCTGCCGCCTTCGTCTCTGTTTTCTGCGCTTTGGCTTCAGAAGCCGCTTTTGATTTTGTCGCAGCATCTGTTTTCTCAACTGTAACCGCTTTTACCGCTTTTTGCTGTGTCGGTTTTTCAGGAGCTTTACTCTCCTTTTGTGGTGCTTTTTCTGCTTTTTCTGCTTTCGCTTTTACAGCACTTTTCTTCGGAGTCTCTTTTGTTGCTTCATCTTTTTCAAGACTTTTTGTTGTCTCTTTGACCGAAGCGGTTTCAGAAGCACTCTTTTTTGCAGCCGGTTTTGGAGATGCACTTTTAGCACTCGCAGATTTGCCAACAGCTTTTTCGGTAGTTTTTGCCACCTCTTTTTCCACTTTCGGCTTTTCTGTTTTCGACTTTTCCGCTTTGGTTTTTTCAGTACTGCCCGTTACCTCTTTTTTGGCGGCAGGTTTTTTTTCTGCGGGTTCAGAGGCTTTGGATTTTGTCTCCGTTTTTGTCTCTTTCACAGGTTCCGCAGAGAGAGACTTTCCGGTAACTTCCGCTTTTTTCCTGGTTTGTTCCTTTTGGACGGCAGGTTTTACCTCTTTTGGGGCTTCTTTTTTCACAACAGGTTCCGATTTTTCGGGAGCTTTGGCTTTTGTTTCAGCTTTGGCTAGCGGCGGCACCTCTTGCCTGGACACAACCGGAACGACTTTGACCACTTTCGTCTCGACTACCGCGACAGGCTCTTTTTGTGGGGCTACGGCAACCACACTACGCGTCTCTTTCACCGTAACAGAACCGTCAGGCTCCGGAACGACCTCTTTGACCACTTTTTGGACAACAACATGCTCCTCTTCATGCGCATCGTGTACCCCATGCGCAGATGAGGGGAATATCTTCTTCAGTACACCGACAATTGCCAAATCTTTCCAAGCCATCTCATATCCTTTCGTAAAAGTTTTTGTTATCTATATAGTATCGAAATAGAACTTAGTAAAAAAAATATGAATAGTGCCGATATTACTCTATATCGACTATCAGGAGCAAATAATGGGTGTATCTTCCAATTTACAGAAAACTATTTTTTACATTTTTATTCAGATAATTACACTCTGGACTATCTTTTATCAGCTGACAGCAGAGAATCCTGAAAATAAATTCACTGTTACAGGGCTGATCATCCTGACAGGTATCTTTTTTCTCTATGCGCACAAAAGTATCAAACTTTTGACACAATCCCAAAAAAGTAACACTCAGGAAGCATCAGAGGAGTTGGACAGACTTTTAGCGCTCTAATCTCTCCGCATCGAAAAAAGTGCTTTCATGAATGTGCTCAAATGCCGCCTTGAGTGAGACAAAGAGTTGTCTGTTCTCTTTTTCAAGGTTTGCCAGCAGCGACTTGGTGGCAGCTCTGGCATGGGGCATCTTGACATCGAACCGCATACCCGGACACGCTTCGTCACCGATCAACGGCAAATTGTTGTGCAGGGCGGCATCGATCAGCTGACGCTCCCGCACCATAATCAGCGGACGAATCACCAGCAGACCGTTTCCGGCACGGTAAACGGGCGGCATAGCGCGCAGTGCTCCGTTGTAGAGGAAGTTCATGAAGAAACTCTCGGCTGCATCGTCGAGGTGATGCCCGAGTGCCACCTTTGCAAAACCCTCCTCCTGTGCGATACGGTACAACGCACCCCTGCGCATACGGGAAAAGAAAGAGCAAAACGATGAGTTTTCCCGTATCTTCTCCTGCGCCGTTTCGTAGATATCGGTTTTGACCACTTTATGGGGGATATCGTGCGCTTTGCAATGTGCCGCGAGCACTGAGAGATCTTCTCCCATCCCGTAGTCGATCGTTACTGCCAGAAAGTCGAATTTAAAAGGTGTCACTCGGCGTCTGTGGTTGAGAATATGCGCCAGCATCAGCGAATCTTTCCCTCCGCTGAGCCCCAGCAAGACGCGATCGCCCTCCCCTACAAGATCATACTTTGCATTGGTCTTGCCGACAATCTTGAGCAGTTTTTTACTGATCTCGATCATGCAGCAATCTGTCAAGCATAGCGATGATAAAATCTGCACTCACTTTGGCAGACTCTTCCAGAAAAGTATCGAAATCAAATCCCGCATCCATATCGGCACTGTCGCTGATGGCACGCAGTACGAAAAAGGGCACATTCAGACTGTCGCAGACCACCGCCACGCTGGCACCCTCCATCTCCAGAGCGTCCGCATCGAATATCTCTGCGATCCACGCTTTACGGTCGGGATCCGCCACAAACTGATCCCCTGTCGCGATGATACCCTCTTTCAGAGTGATTCCTACATCTTTCGCCACACCCTGCGCGATCCCGCGAAGTGCGGCGTCACTTTCGATATAAACCTTTCCCTCCGGCACATACCCGTACGGATGTCCGAAAGCGGTGATATCCAGATCGTGCTGACACAGTTTTGTCGCCGTGATCAGGTCACCTATTTTAAGTGCGGGATTGATCGCACCCGCCACACCGCTGAAAAGGAGTTTGCGTGCACCGAACTTTTCGATCATCGTCGATGCGGTCAGTGCGGCAAACACTTTACCGATCTTACTGTATGCGATCACCAGTTCCAGTTCATGATAGCGCGCCAGGTAGTAGCTGTTTTGCGCATAATCCACCTTTTCGTAACTATCCATTCTCTCCAGAAGTGGAGTGATCTCTTCGGGCATAGCACCCATGATAGCGATTTTCATGCTTTTCCTTATGAATATGATTTGGTATTGAACCCTCTGCATAATTTACTTCTCTCAAACGGCTTCACGTCGGGTACCCCAAAACTTCGTTTTGACCCTGCCGCTGCGGATGGTGTTCGAGCAGCAAATTGTGCAGAGGGTTCTATTTATGATACAAATATTTACGGATATAGGAGAGGTGCGGATCGACACTGATAAGCAGTACCTCTTTTTCAAAAAGACGGGCACTTTTACGCACCCGTCCCCCGGCATCGACAACCTGACTGCCGCCCCAGTACCCGCGCCCGTCTTCAAAACCGACACGATTGACAAAGATCACTTCACACCCGGCCAGCATAGCGGCAGTCGCGAGGAGTTTACGGTAGCGCTCTTCTGAAACCACCCCTCTCTCATCGAAACCGGTGACAAAGGCATTGGTCATCACATACAAAAAAGCCGGTTTTGCCCTGCTCACCGCATCGAGAATCTCCCCTGACCAGAGATCATCTCCAGTGATGGTCATCGCTTTTCCGTAAGGTGTCATAAATGTTTTTACCACATCACCGCTGCTAAATACCTGTTTTTGATCTTGCACCAACTCTTTTTTATGGTGCAGATTGAGCAGCTGCCCCCGGCTGTAATAGAGCAGACTGTTGTAGAGTTTGTGCTCCTCTTTTGTGATCGCACCGACAACAATATCGATCTTCTCACTTAAGGCTTCAAAAAAGGTCAATTCACCGAGTAAAAAAGCATCTTCCCAGACAGCATCTTTCAGCATATTTCCATTGAGTGAGAGCTCCGGAAAAACCACGACATCGGCGACCTGCTCCACTTCACGGACAATACTTTCATGAATATCCTGATTGTCAGGGCTCAGCTTCGGCGCAATCTGTGCAAGTGCGATCTTCATGGTAATCAGACTAACGCTTCGTAAGCCGCTTCAAGCGATGCCATATCGGTGATGGAGTGGGTCGGTTTTTTGGTCGATCTGCGGTTGAGCCCCTTGAGTACGTTGCCGCCAAACTCCAAAAAGAGATCGATTTCGTTATCGAACTTCTCAATCGACTGTTTATAACGTACCGGCTTAACCAGTTGCTCCGGCAAAAGGGTGATCGCTTCCTCTTTGGTATTGTACTTTTCCGCAGTGACGTTAGAAACAACTGGAGCGATGAAGCTATCTTGCAAAGCAGTTTCCAGACTCTCTTTGAGGGGTGCGACAGCACTCTGTAGCAGAGGACAGTGGCTGGCGACAGACATATTGAGTAGCAGTGCCCGCTTGGCACCCGCCTCTTTAAAGAGACTTTCCATCGCGGCTAGATCCGATTTTTTCCCGGCTGCTACGATCTGTCCGTTGCTGTTGTAGTTGGCAGCCCAGACCTCTTTGCCGTCGGCACGCGCCTGTGCGGTAAGGTGCTCTACGCTTTCATCATCGAGTCCGATCAGTGCCATCATACCCGCATCTTTTCCTTCACACGCCTCTTTCATGAGCTTACCTCTCTGATGTACCAGTTTGACACCGTCGATATAGTCCAGTGCACCGACACTGACCAGTGCGGAAAACTCACCCAGAGAGTGCCCGAGCGCAAACTGCG
The DNA here is from genome assembly GCA_003978455.1 of Sulfurospirillum sp. Taxonomy (GTDB): domain Bacteria; phylum Campylobacterota; class Campylobacteria; order Campylobacterales; family QNZT01; genus QNZT01. Next base: position 14,767 of record QNZT01000099.1, on the reverse strand, counting down.
GTTTGATATTTTGCGCATCTTCAAAAAGCCTGTGCGCTATCGCACTCACAAGTAAAATAGCCGGTTGTGTGTACTCAGTCTGTTCAAGTTGATCATTCTCTTCAAAAAGGAGTGTTTTGAAATCGATTCCGGTAGCATCGGAAGCGTTTTGTATCATCTCTCTGGCAACATCACTGTTGTCGTAAAAATCTTTACCCATACCGATAGACTGCGACCCCTGACCGGGAAAAATGAAAGCTGTTTTCTGCATAGAAATCCTTGATTTTTGGAGGTATTATATCAGGATAAATGTAAGAGTTGTATGGAAATGATAAAGAGGTAAACATAAGATACCATCCCCTGCAGAGGGATGGCATTTAGTGATAATGCTAGTGACAGCCGCAGCCTGAGTCGCAGCTCTCTCCGCCGCCGACTTGCCCGCTGAGCACTTCGTCAGGTGTCGCATCGCGCACGTCGAGCACTTTGACATTGAACGTCAGATCTTTGCCTGCAAGCGGGTGGTTGTAGTCGATTGTAACTGTATTGTCATCAAAAGATTTTACAGTAACCATCACCGTTTCGCCGTTCTCTCCCTGACCGTAAAGCTGCATACCTTCCTGTAGGTCAAGACCTGCAAACTGTTCGCGGGGCAATGTTTCAACTGCTTCAGGATTTACCGTGCCGTATGCATCCGCGGCAGCGACATCAATACTCTTCTCTTCACCTTTGGACATCTCCATCAACTTCTCTTCGAGTCCCGGGATAATCTGATTTTTTCCGGTAATAAAATCGAGAGGCTGATGCCCTTTGTTTGAGTCGAGGATATCACTCCCACCTTTTTCTGTAAGGTCATATTCGATAGATACAACCTGATTTTTGTCAATTGCCATAATTCTTCCTAATAATTAAATGAGCCACATTATAACAGAAATTACTTACAGATTCTTTTCCGCTATTTTGGCCTGCGGTGTCCCCGGATAAGTCGCTGCGATCGCTTCAAAAAAGCGCTGTGCATTTTCCGTATCGCCCAGTTTCTTGAAACTGAGCGCCGTGTGCAGCAGCAGAGTTGGCATATAAGAGGCTTTGTCATAAAGCCCCGCACTCTTTTTAAAGTAAACAATCGCATCACTGTAACGCTTTTGATAGTAGGCTATCTCACCCAGGTAGTAGTTGTCGGTCGCTCTTTTATAATTTTCACTCTCCAGTTGTGTAAAGAGATCCTCTGCATGATCATACTGTTTTGCACGATAGGCTTTGATAGCCTCTTTCAGAAGCTGGGCATTGCTTTTGGTAACACTCTGCACAGACCCTTTTTTGATTGCGGAACGCTTAGTTACTTTTTTTTTTAATCTGCCAACTTCATCTCTGCTGACATAGTTTGCATTGATCGTTTCGATCATGCTTGTCAATTTTTTCATCGCAGTAAGCATCTTTTCGTTCTGACTCTTTTGTAAGGAGAGCTCTTCCTTAAGATGCGCTATCTCATCGGCATCCGGCGAGCTCTCCTGTTGCTTCATCTCATAAAGTCTCTGACCGGTCTGTCCTATCTTTTCACTCAGCGAACCAACCACGCTACGCAACCCTTCAAGCGACTCTGTCAGATCTTCAATCTTCAGTTTCAATGCACGAATCTCACGGGCATTTTTTAGTGTCGCTTTTTTGTTCGCGTAGATCACTTTTTCACTTTCGGTCAAGCCGTAGGGATTGCTGCTTTTCATATCCCCTGCGCCAAATACGGAAACCTCTGCATACGCATTGTGCAACAAAAACAACAGAAGTACTGCTCCATACTTCATGAAATACACCCCGATTCCTTACGGCAGCAGTTCAAAATCGACACGGCGATTTTGCTGCCAGCACGCTTCATTGTGTTCAAAACAGACCGGCTTGCTTTCTCCGTAACTGACCAGAGACATACGTCCCTCAGCCACACCGGCAACAGAAAGTGCGTCTTTAGCACTTTTGGCACGCTTGAGCCCCAGCGCATAGTTGTACTCATCTGTTCCCCACTCGTCACAATTTCCCTCTACCTTGATCGAAAGATCACGCGCAAGTTCGCTGTTAAATACCTGCACATTTTTATCGATTTTGTGCAATTCCGACTCCGAAATACGGTAACTGTCTGTCGCGAAATAGATCGGTTCGATACCCTTTGCAATAGCCGAGATACGTTCATCTACCGATCCGAAATTGACGCTTTCATCAACACCGCTCATCGTAGAAATCTGAGAATCAGCCGCAAGCTCCGGGGCACTTGTCTGTGCTATCGTCGCTGCACCAGAATCTGCAAGTTCCGGTGCCTTTGAAGCACATCCGCCTGTAAACAGTACCAGAAAAGAGAGTACTACTATCAAATTTCTGTTCATATCAATCCTTCAATATTTTTTTATATCTATACTGTTACCAGTCAATAGACTGGATTTTTCCTGCACGAAGCGGGAAGAGAAAACTTTTATTTGCATTCAGTCGTAAAACACCGAGTGCACTCCTGCCGTTGATATGCTTGATGAAAAGTATCGTTTCACCATCTTCACCAAAACGCGGGAAAAGGTTTTTACCGCTCGTTGTCAGTTTGCGTATGTAATCTGTCTGCGTAGAAATCAGGTAAAGATTAAAAGTGCTGCTTCCGAACGAGCTGATCTTTTCCCTGCTCGAATAGACGATATATTTGCCAAATGTCGTGCAGGAACTGTTGTTTTTACCATGATAAACCATCTGCTGAACATTACCGCCATGCAACGGTTTTGCAAAGATATTGGGATACCCCAGACGTTCGGATATAAAAACAACATTTTGATCATGATCTACAAAATTTCCACTGACATCGATCCCTTTATAGCGGGTAATCCTCTTTTTCTGACCTGTTGCCAAATCCAACAGATAGATATCCGGCTGATCGTTCGGTGCCATCGTAACCAGAAGCTTATTTCCATCTTCACTCACATCCGAGCAAACCATCATACCGGGACTCGACGCGATCTTTCTCTTCACACCGGTATAGATATCCACCCGGTAAAGCGTCGGGTTTCGACCGTTAAATGAGGTATAAAAAAAAGCATCCTGCGCTTTGTTCGCCCACTTTGGAAAGAGATTCAAACCGCCGGTGACAATCTTCTTTTTGAAAGTAAGCGTATAGTCCGAAACCATGATATCACTCTTTCCAGGTTTGGTATAGCGTGCGAAAATAACATACTTTTTCATCCAGTTTACCGGAGGCGCACCTGTAAAATCGTTTATATCGATAGCAACTCTGTGGGCAAGAAAAGGATACCTTTCCGGTTTGTCAATCGTATAAAACTTTTCATAAAGCGGCGTAAGATTTTGGGCATTGATCAATTTGGCAGTAACAAGCAATTTACCGGAGGGTTCTCTCTCTACTTTTGTCTTAACGACCAGTTCAGTACCCTTTTTTGCCAGCTTTGCAACACTTCCTTTGTCGTCGTATGGGAGTGTCGCATAACTGTCGGAAACAACAAAGTGCGTTGTCACTTTCAAATCTCCGATCAGAAGTTTGAGAAACTTCTTTTTGATATTTGCATCTACATTAGCTGTCGTCGAGTCAGCAACCGTGATGTGCGGTTTCTTATCTATCTGTTTGACGATCTCTATCGTTGCATCATATGCAATGAGCTGCAGCGACAGTAGTAAAAATATGAAAAGTTGTTTCATTTACTTCCCTTTCACCTGATCTTTAAATTCAAATACTGCCTCGATGTATGGACCATCTTTGTAGGCAGGAAATCTTTCATATTCTAAATTATCAAGAAACACCTTAAGCTTCGTATCGAATAAACTATTACCTGATAATTTCAAATTCTTATAAGTTAGATTTCCTCTGTTGTCTATCCGGATCGTAGCATACCCTTTAATCCCGTCCTGTGTTGCAATAGTACGATTCCATTTGCCCATGATTTTACTGGAGACAAAACTCCAGAATTCATGACGTTCTCCCCTTTTCAAATGCTTAGAGCTACTTTGCGTCATCTGGAGCTCTTCGAGAAGTTTTTGAGCCTCTCTTGCCTTCCGTGCTGCTTTTCTACGCGCTTTTTCCCGCGCCTTGCGTCTCGTTTGGGCCCGTTTTCGTGCATGTTCCGCTTCTTGCTTGCGCAACCTGCTTGCCCTGGCTTCACGCTGTTTCTGCTTCTCTTCCATCGCTTTTTTATACTTGTCAGTGCGTACCGTCGAAAAAAGATCTTTTGCACTCTTGGCCACCTTGTCACGACTCTCCTTCTTCTCGGAGGGAGGCACCTCTTCAGGTTTGGGGGGCTTCTGTTCACTCTGTACAGGTTCAGGTTTTTGTACCACTTCTTTCACAGGAGATGGGATGATATGCTGCTGCACCGGCTGCTTTGGATGAGGCGGAGATTTTTTCTGAGGTTTTTGTATCGGTTTTGGTTTCTCTTTGAGAAGGGTATCGATATTGACCACTATAGCGTCCTCAACGCTGTATCCATAATCTTTTTTCTCTTTTTGTGCCCCATACACAGCATAATAGATACCTAACAGTACGGCAATATAGATCCCTAAAGCGATGATCAAACTGATGAATTTGTAGAAAAATTTTTCAGCCATTCGTGACGAGAGACACCTTTGTAAAACCTGAATCTTTGATCACTTTCAATATATACATCACATCATTGTATTTTAAATCTTTATCAGCTTTGATATATACTACCGTACTTTTTGGATATTTTTGGGACTGCAACAGGAAATCATCCGCAAAAGTGTCGAAATTGAACTTTTCGTGTTTGATATAGACATTTTTTCTTGCATCGATACGAATCGAGAGATCAGGGATTTTATGTGTTGCCTTCTGCGCGGATCCCTGGGGTAGATTGATATTCTCTTCATACTCCATCACCGGAGCGGTAACCATCAGTATCGCCATCAGCACCAGCATGATATCCACCAGCGGCGTGATGTTCAGATCCGGACTTTCATCCCAGTTAAACTGCATCGGTTATCCGTTATAAAAATTGTCGTCAGAAGAGAGTAACTCTATCTCACGCTGAATCATATTCATCAATTCATACGCTTTGCGTTTAAGCAAAACATGGGCACTGTATGCCGGAATAGCCACAAATATACCCGCAGCTGTTGCCACAAGTGCCTCACTGATAGCCGGTGCGATCACTGTAAGAGACGCTGTTTGGGCATTGCCCAACTGTGAAAAGGTATTGAGTATAGAAACGATTGTCCCAAACAGACCGATAAAAGGTGCAGTTGAAGAGATAACGGACAAAATAGAGAGAGAAGTAGTCGCTTTCTTTTCCGCAACGCTTTTGCAAATTGCCAGCGTATTATATGTCGAACCGCTTGCCAGACATCTGCTTAAAATAGAATCTCTGCTGATGTTCCTGGAACCGTGTAGTAAAATTTCAAGAGATTTTTTCTCAATGGATTCCCATTTATTCAGTGTAAGATACCTGCTGAGCCAAACCCAGACAGTCAAAATAAAATAGATGGACAACCAGATAAAAACCAGGGTGGATATAATCCCTCCGCTGGTAATATAGGTAAAGAGGAGTTCCATATCAGAGCCCGCTTTTCGCTGCTGTCTCCACTTTTGCCATAGCTGCTGCTATAGCTACATCAGAATCACTCATGCCTTGAATCAGTTTTTTCGCTTCTTCAATATGCTTTGCAATCTCATCACTTGTGCCGCCGAGTGCAACAGCACCGTCCGCCAATACAGAGATTTTGCCGCCATCTACCTTTACATGACCCCAGTCGATCGCGACTAGCTCTTTGGAATCGTCCGCCTTGACAATCTCAATCACACCACCACTCAATGTGGTCATCAAAGAGGCATGATGCGGCAAAACACCGAATTCACCCTCTGTACCGGGCAGTGTGACACTTTTAACATCGCCGTCAAAAATAACACCGTGCGGTGTTACAATTTCCATTTTCATTGTAGCCATATATTATCCTTTTAGAAAGAGAGGTTTTACCCTACCCTTTCATCTTTTCAGCTTTTTCGATCGCTTCTTGAATACTACCTACCATATAAAATGCATTTTCCGGCATATGGTCATACTTACCTTCAAGGATTCCCTTGAAACCTTCCAGTGTCTCTTCGAGAGTGACATATTTTCCGGGACTTCCCGTAAAGATTTCCGCAACAAAGAATGGCTGAGAAAGGAATTTCTCGATCTTTCTCGCTCTTTCAACGATCTGTTTGTCCTCTTCACTCAACTCGTCCATACCCAAAATGGCGATGATATCCTGAAGATCTTTGTATTTCTGGAGGATAGACTGTACACCACGCGCTGTGTTGTAGTGATCATCACCGATGATGACCGGATCAAGCATTCTGGAAGTTGAATCGAGCGGATCGACCGCAGGATAGATACCTTTTTCCGCGATACTTCTGTTCAGAACCGTTGTCGCATCCAGGTGTGCAAAAACCGTTGCAGGTGCAGGATCCGTCAAGTCATCCGCAGGGACATAGACTGCCTGAACAGATGTGATAGAACCTTTTTTGGTCGATGTAATTCTCTCCTGAAGTGCACCCATTTCACGTGCAAGCGTCGGTTGATACCCGACCGCCGAAGGAATACGACCCAAAAGTGCAGACATCTCTGAACCCGACTGTGCAAAACGGAAGATATTGTCGATAAACATCAATACATCCAAACCCATCTCGTCACGGAAATATTCCGCCATCGTAATACCTGTCAGTGCGATTCTGTTTCTCGCTCCCGGAGGTTCACTCATCTGACCGTAGCAGAGTGCAACTTTATCCAGTACGTCAGACTCTTTCATCTCGTTGTAGAGGTCATTACCCTCTCTGGTTCTCTCACCGACACCCGCAAATACAGAGTAACCGCTGTGTTTGAACGCAACATTGTGGATCAACTCCATAATGATAACCGTTTTACCGACACCTGCACCACCGAAGAGACCGACTTTACCACCTTTGGCATAAGGTGCCAGAAGATCGACAACTTTGATACCGGTTTCAAAAATCTCAGATTTTGTGCTTTGGTCTTCAAACGGTGGAGGATCTCTGTGAATAGACCAGTGCTGTTTTGCCTTGACTTCACCCGCTTCGTCGATCGGTTCACCGATAACATTGAAAATACGTCCAAGTACCTCTTCGCCTACCGGTACTTTGATCGGACTTCCAAGTGCTTTTACCTTCTGACCTCTGGTCAAACCTTCACTCATATCCATTGCAATCGTTCTGACACGATTGTCACCGACGATAGCCGCCACTTCAAGAATCAACTTCTGTGTTTGACCTTCGACCTCATAATTAACTTCGATCGCTTCGTTGATCTCCGGGATATACCCCTCAAAATCAACATCTACAACAGGTCCGATAACCTGTGAAATAACACCTTCCATACTATAAAGCTCCTTTTACCTGTTTTTTTCTTTTTTAGAGTGCTTCCATACCGCTGATAATCTCAATCAATTCGGTTGTAATCGCTTCTTGTCTCGCTTTGTTATACTGAATCGTCAACTGATCCACACGCTCTTTTGCATTATTCGTTGCATTGTCCATCGCCTGCATTCTGGCGCTGTGCTCTGCGGCAAGTGAATCGATAAGCGCATAAAACATATTGTATTCAAAATACTTTCTGACCAATTCATCAAGCATTTTCTCTTCATCTTCCGCTTCTATCTCAAGCATGGACTCCGGTTCCGCTTCATCGATTTCGATCATATCAACCGGCATCAGATGAAGCGTCTTCATCTCCTGCGTAATCATGTTTTTGTAACCGTTGTGAATCAAAATGATTGTATCGGTTTTGCCTTCAACAAAATCGTCTACTGCTTTCTGAATCACTTCCTGTGCTTTTTCATAGGTCGGAGCTGCGCTCACACCTATGTATTCGTCAAGCAACGGTGTTCCCTGAAAGCGGAAAAAATCGATACCTTTTCGACCTACGCAGCGCAATCGCACCGTGGCACCCATCGCTTCATATTTTTCAGAAACGCGTCTGACCTCTTTGATCGTCTGTGAATTGAAACCGCCGCACAAACCTTTGTCAGCTGTCACAAAAAGAATATCCACCACTTTCGGCTTTTCAACTTTGTTGAAAAATTTGCTGGTAGATCCGCCGACCTTAAATTTGTTTATCTTCTCAGAAATCTCAAAAAGCATCTCATTCAGTTTGTCAGCATAGAGACGCGCACGTTTCGCTGCCTCTTCCGCACGTCGTAACTTTGCGGTTGAGACAAGTTTCATAGCACGCGTGGTCTTCTGCGTGTTTTTGACACTTTTGATATTTCTTTTAATATCTTTTAAATTTGCCATTTTTAGCCTTATTTAACTACAAATGTTGATTTAAACTCGTCCAGTGCTTTTTTCAACAGTGCATCTGTTTCATCATCAATCTTTTTGGATGACAAAATATTTTTATATATCTCAGGATATTTCGCTTCGATAAACGGAAGCAACTCTGCTTCGAATTTTGTCACTTCAGATACAGGGATATCGTCAAGATAACCGTTCGCACCCGCATAAATAATCACTACCTGTTTCTCAACCGGTACCGGAGAGTATGGTCCCTGCTTCAATACTTCCACCATTCTTGCACCGCGCTCCAGCTGGTTTCGGCTTGTTTCATCGAGATCGGATGCAAATTGTGCAAATGCCTGAAGCTCGCGGTACTGTGCCAGATCGAGTCTCAGTGTACCGGAAACCTGCTTGATCGCTTTGATCTGTGCGGCACCACCGACACGTGAAACAGAGAGACCGACATTGATCGCAGGTCTGATACCGGAGTTAAAAAGATCCGTCTCAAGGAAGATCTGACCATCGGTAATAGAGATAACGTTTGTAGGAATATATGCCGAAACGTCTCCCGCCTGTGTTTCGATGATAGGCAGCGCAGTCATAGAGCCCGCACCGAGTTCATCACTCAGTTTCGCAGCTCTTTCAAGCAATCTTGAGTGCAGATAGAAAACGTCACCAGGGTAGGCTTCACGTCCCGGAGGTCTTCTGAGGATCAAAGACATCTCTCTGTAAGCAACCGCATGTTTGGAAAGATCATCGTAAACGATCAGCGCATGGCGACCGTTGTCACGGAAATACTCACCCATAGTTACACCGGCATAAGGTGCAAGAAATTGCAATGCGGCAGATTCGCTTGCAGCGGCATTGACGATGATCGTATAATCCATCGCACCGTGCTCTTCCAGTTTCTTTACAACCTGTGCAACGGTAGACTGCTTCTGACCGATCGCAACGTAGATACAGATAACGTCCTGACCTTTCTGGTTGATGATCGCATCAATCGCTACAGTCGTTTTACCGGTTTGTCTGTCACCGATAATCAACTCTCTCTGTCCTCTACCGATCGGAACAAGTGCATCGATCGCCTTGATACCTGTCTGAAGCGGTTCATGAACGGATTTTCTCGCCATGATGCCGGGTGCTTTCTCTTCGACAAATCTATGTTCTGCCGCTTCGATGTCACCTTTACCGTCGATAGGCTCACCCAGCGGGTTTACCACACGTCCGACGATGTTATCACCAACCGGAACTTTCAGAAGACGTCCAAGTCTTTTGACACTGCTTCCCTCTTTGATATCAGAACCCTTACCAAGTACTACGATACCGACAACAGACTCTTCGAGGTTCAGCGCCATACCGCGATCACCTGTCTCAAACTCTACCATTTCACCGGCCATCACATTGTTCAGACCCTGAACTCTGGCGATACCGTCTGCAAACTGGATCACTTTACCCGTCTCTTCAATATCCACATTCAGTTCAAAATTTTCGATTCTTTCCTGAATCAGTGTACTGATCTCATCAGCTTTTATTTTTGCACTCACTAACTTCTCCTTTTTTTATTTTATATAGCACTTAAAATTGTCTGGGCAATTTGCTGTTTGATTCTATCCGTAGAGAGACCGATCTCCACACCTAAGTTTTCCACTTCAACTTTCATACCTTTGTAATCGGAAACGATATTGTCAAGCTTGATCGTTGCATTGAACTTTTTGGAGAGTATTTTTTCAATCTCTTCAATCTCTTTTGCAGCGATTGCAGAACCACTCACGATATTTCCATGAAAAGTATTTGTATTTTTCTCGATCACACTGTTGAGTTCATGAACGATTTCAGGAAGTAATCCAAGCCGCTTCTTCTCTGCAAGCAGTTTGATAAAGTTTTCAAATTTCGGCTCTTTCAAATCAGTCAGACCAAGTAAAAATTTGACTTTTTGATCTTTGGAAATATCACTGCTTTCGATAATCGCTCTGAATTTTTTCTCTTTGAAAGCGGGAACGATCTCTTTCAGCTTATTATATATAAGTTCAATCGTCTTCTCGTCTACACTCTTTGTAAGTGCTTTTACATATCTTTTGGCTATATCACTCATCTAAGCCACCTTCTTTTTGATGATCTTGATGAAATCTTCATTGCTCAATTGCAGTGCATCACCCTGAAAGACCTCTTCAATCACTTCAGAAACCACATTTCTGGTCATCTTTTTCTCTTCGATCTGCATTCTTTCGGTAAATGCGTGTTTCAGATGTGCAATCTCCGCTTCTGCATCTTTTTCGATTTTCTCCGAAAGCAACTGCGCCTCTTTCTTTGCTGTCTCGACAAGCTCTTTTGCTTTTACTTTCGCATTCTCCAGCTCTTTCGCAGCGCTCTCTTTGGCTTCACGCGCACTGTTGAGTTTCTCTTGTATTTCTGTCAATCTCTTCGCGATTGCCGCTGTTCTTCCTCTGAAATATGCTCTGATTTTATCCGCAAGCAGATAGTAGAGAATCGCAGCAAAGATCAGAAAGTTAACAGTTCTGGCTACGATATCCGTACCGCCTTCGGCAGCCGCTTCGGAAGCGAACACAAACGCAGGCGACAGCACCAGTGTCAAAAGTAGATATTTAAATTTCAATTGCACTCCTTTATTGTTTTAATTTAGCCTGGATTTTTCGCTGATATTCCGGTAGTTTCGCAGCAATACTCTTTTTCAGCTCCACTCTTTCAGCAGCCAGTTTATCCAGGAAAGAAGCATACTGCGCTTCAAGTTCCGCCTGTACGGAAGCTATCATTTTCGCAGCTTTCTCTTTTGCCTGTGCTACGGCACTTTCACGTATCTTATGCGCTTCACCTTTCGCTTCAGAAATGATCTCGTGCGCTTTACCGAGTGCTTCGCTGACCTCGTCACCCATCTCTTTGGATGCTTCCATATCTTTATGGATAGTCTCATCACGTCTGTCCATAAATGCCAGAAGCGGCTTGTAAAGCATATTGTTGAGGATGTAGACAAGTGCAAGGAAGAGCACTGCAACAAACAGAAGTAAGCCCAGATTGATATCTAACATGTGTAGCCTTTATAAGTTTTTTCGATCACACTTTGAAAAATTCGTCAGATTTTAGCATAAATATTATAAATAGAAATTTAATTGGCTGATAAAACCGATAAGAAAGTCTTAATCTGTGCCTCGTCAGTAAATGAGATAGTAATTTTGTTTTTGCTTTTGGAGGTTTTGAGTCCCAGAGATTTGAGTCTGGATGCAACATCCGACAATCCACTGATTTCTGTAGCGTGTATATTGCTTTTCAGACTACCACCCTCTTCTCCTGAAGTTTGACCGCTTTTGAGACTTTTGATAAGCTCTTCACTCTCCCGGACACTCAGTTTCTGTCCGACGATGGTATCGGCAACCAGTTTTTCACTGTCAGGGTCGAGTCCGACCAGCATCTTCGCATGCCCCTGCGTGATTTTGCCGTCGGTGAGCAGTTGTTGTGTATAGGGTGTCAACTGAAGGAGTCTGAGGGTATTGGTGATCTGCGAACGGCTTTTGTGGATGATACTACTCAACTCCTCCTGAGTGATCTGATACTCTTCGATCAACTCTTTGTAGGATTTGGCAAGTTCGAGTGCCGAGAGATTCTCTCTCTGGATATTTTCGATCAGTGCCAGCTCACGGAGATTCTGGTTCTGAAAATCGGCGACAACCGCTTTGATGGTATTGAACCCTGCCAGCTTCGCGGCACGAAATCTCCGCTCACCGGCGATGAGCATAAAGCCGTCGCCCTGTTCTATCACGACAATCGGCTGCAACTGCCCGTGCTTTTGCAAAGAGCGTGACAACTCCTGTAACGCCTCTTCGTCGAAATGCGTACGCGGCTGATATTTGTTGGGTGTGATTTCATCAAGCGGTATCTCCCGCACGACAGTCGTATCGCTTTCGATATCCTGTCTGTATGCATCCTCCACATCATCCAAAATAGCACTAAGCCCCCTGCCCAATCTGTTTTTTGCCATTTCGAATACTCCTTAACTTGCCGCTAAAATTGACTGTGCGAGATTTTGGTAGGCGATAGAGCCCGATGATTTGATATCGTACAGCAAAATCGGTTTTCCGAAACTCGGCGACTCTGCCAGCTTGACATTTCGGGGGATGACGATATAGCGTCCGTCGCCTGTTTCTTCATTGGTGTCCGACTCCGAAGCGAAGAGTTTGCTGCTGAAGTGCTGCTCCAGATCGTAGAGGACATTTTTAGAGAGATTGTTCTGCGCACTGTACATCGTCGGCAGAAAACCCTTGATCTTCAGTTTCGGGTTGATCGTCTTTTTGATCAGTTTGATCGTGTTGAGCAGCTGCGCCACACCTTCGAGCGCGTAAAACTCACACTGGATCGGTATGATAACAGAATTCGCGGCACTGAGCGAGTTGATCGTGATGGGACCCAGCGCCGGCGGCGAATCGATGATGATATAGTCATACTTCTCTTTCACTTCAGCCAGCTTCTCTTTGAGAACCAGCTCTTTGTTTTTGATACCGCTATCGTAAAAATCTTTTTCCAGACCGACCAGGCCGATATTTGCCGGTACCAGATCGAGCGTTTCGATCGTCGTCTCCAGTATGATATCGGACATCTTTTTGCGTCCAATCAGCACATGGTAGATATTGTACTCATAATCGGTTCGGGCAAAACCGAGTCCGGTTGTCGCATTTGCCTGCGGATCGATATCGATCAGCAGCACTTTTTTCTCTTCCACCGCAAGAGAAGCCGCCAGGTTCACCGCTGTCGTCGTTTTACCGACACCGCCTTTTTGGTTTGCTATCGCTATAATCTCACTCATCTCAGACTGTACACCTTTCTGTTTTCTATTAAAATCGAACCGTCATTCTGCAAAACAGCATCCTTTAAATGAAGCTTTTTTTGCGCAGCTGTATCGAAGTATTGATACCTCGTAGATAAAAAAAATTCTACCTTATATTTTATAAATATATCCTTCCAAAAAAAATGTCGTTTTATTTTTAAAAAAAAGGCTTCAAGTAAATCTTTTTTGTCTACTTTTATATCAATAGTTGCATATTCCGGCGGTGCTTCGACAAGATTCAGACCTAAGGAACAGATGACAATATCATGACGCAAAACTGCGGTGATCGTCCCTCCCGCTTTTTTATCGGCGATATAAAAGTCGTTCGGCCATTTCAGCCACACTTCAGAGCCCAGTTCCGCAAGCGTCTCTTTCATGAGATAGGAGAAGTAGATCGACATCGACTGGCGCGGCAGATCGGAGGGAAGCGTATCTATATCGAGACAGAAAGAGAGAAAAAGATTGCCCGCCTTACCGTCCCATCTGTTGCCGCGGCTGCCGATACCGCCGGTCTGACGCTCCGCACTCACGGCATAGGGCGGCGTTATCTCTCCGGATTTGACGGCATCACAGAGCCAGAGGTGTGTCGATCCTATCTCATCAATCCAGTCGATCTCCAACCCCAAGCCTTTTCCCGCGGATATAGTCGATGATCTCCATCTCTTTTTTGGAGGGAGGCTGTACTCTGAAAACTTTCAAAGCCCCTCTTTTGCATCCCACAACAACATACCCCTCACCGATCTCCAGAATCTCACCGCTTTGATGTACACCTTCACTCTCATGAAGTGCGATCTTTTTGAGTTTCAGACCGCTTTGCAGATAGATACCCGGCCAGAAGATAAAGGCGAGATATTTCGCATAAACCGTTTCGGCATCTTCACAATCGACCAAACCGTCGGCTTTGGTGATCTTCGGCGCATAGCTGCTGTCACAGTGATACTGTTTCAGCGGTACGATACTCTCAAAATTTTTCAGGGTATCGACACAGAGATCCGCCGCCATATGCGAAAGTTTTTCAAAAAGCGCCACTGCATCCATCCCGATGATCCCTGTCAGGGCAAAACCGAGCATATCTCCCGTATCGAGTCCCTTGTCCATCAGCATCGACGTAACGCCGCTGAACCTTTCGCGAGCGAGTATCGCCGCCTGTATCGGAGAAGCACCGCGGTATTTGGGCAAAATCGAAGCGTGCAGGTTGATGCACGGCGCGATCTTCAGTACCTCTTCGGGAAGGATCTGCCCAAACGCCGCCACGACGATAAAGTCGGGACGATGCGACTCGATGTAGCGGATACTCTCCGCATCGCGCAATGTTTTGGGCTGAAAGATATCGATATCGACACCCTTTTCCAGACAGTATTTTTTCGTATCCGGAGGCGTCAGTATCTGCTTTCGCCCGACCGGTTTGTCCGGCTGGGTGATGAGCGATACCACTTCAAAATCCTCTTCATGAAGCAATTTTTTCAATATCTCGGTCGCATAGGAGGGTGTCCCCATAAAGACGATCTTCATGAGATATCCCTCTTCGTAAACCAGGTACCGCCTGTTTGCTTTTGCTCCAGCAGAAAATTGCGCGCATCACGCAGATCGAATCCGCTTGTCATAAACATCTCACGATCATGTTCGAGCAGGAACTTCGCCGCTTTGAGTTTCGTGGCGATACCCCCTGTCGCAAACTTGTGGTTGGGATTGTCCGGGATTTG
>QNZT01000011.1 GCA_003978455.1 Sulfurospirillum sp. | reverse complement strand
AATATTTCATAACTACAGGGGAGTGCGCAATGATTTTATATGACCAGGATTTCAGATTCATCGGGATGAGTGCCGAGACACTCACGTTTCTCGGATATGAGGATATCGATGAATTTACCTCCATGCACAGCGATTTTGCCGATCTTTTCGTCAAGAAAGAGGGATTTATCCACAAATTTGACAACTTTTCATGGATACACTATGTACTCTACAGCGGTGCTGCGAACAAAAAGGCGTACCTCTCGCGAAAAAACGGCGAAGAGATATGCGTGGATATCACTATCAAAGAGGTCTTTTTGAATCATGCCTACGACGGTCTGCGTATGATCTACAGCGTCAAACTGATCAACGAGAACTTTACCAAAATCTCCCACAGCGATGTCCACGACAACCGTTCGACAGAGACACAAAGAAACGAATTTAGCCTAAGAAACCTGACTAAAGATTCTTCGACAGCCGATAGAGAACCGACCAGAGAACCGTCCACAGAAGAGACGACTGCCTCAAAACCTTCTACGCAAACAGTGCCTGAACCACTCGATTTTAAACTCGATATGCCTGAAGATTCTATTCTTGGGACGCAACATGAGGAGCAGCCGACACCATCCGTAAAAGAGCCGGAACAGCCAACTGTACCGCTTTTTGACCTCTCCGATACCGATACACCCAAAGAAGAAAAGAGAGTGGAAGAAAAGCAATCTGCAAATTCCGATTTCAGGTTGAATATTCCGGCTATGGGATCTATACGAGTTGAACAAGAAGAGGAAGAGAGTCAGTCTGCCACACCTGCCTTTATCGCAGATGCAGATAATGTAGATAAAGAAAACAGAGCAATGCCATCCCCTCTTCCATCAAAACCGGACAAGGATCTCTCAGAAGATTTTAAACGCATCTTTATCGTCGAAGAGGAACAGGAGGAGCAGAAACAGGAAGATTCGAGACTCAGTTTTGATCTCGCACCTGCTTTTGAGACAGGGGAGCAGACCGAGGAGGAGCATCAGGCGGTAGCGCTTCATGAAGACTCCAGCGATCCAAAAGAGGAAGAGAGCGCCGATATTTTTTCATTTCAACTGCTCAAAGAGCGCACCGAAGAGAGTTCCTCTGAGAGAGTGACATCTCCGGATAAAGTAGAAACGGCAGTTTCGGATACACCGTCACTGCGAATCGTTGAAACGCCGACAGAAACCGAAACCAGCCACTTAAACGAAGCAGAGACAAATCAAGCACCAAAAGAGCAGGAGCCGGTTCTCAATTTTAACTTTTTGCAAAACAGCCAATCAGAAGATGAGACCACACCAAAACAGGAGAAAGCGGTTGAACCTAAACCGCAACCGGAAGTCAAGATACCGCTTCATGAACTCCTGAAACCACAGGACGAAAAACCACAGGACGAAACTCCATCACAACAGGAGCAGACTGAGGTGACTGAAGCAGTTGTAAATGAGCCTTCGACAAAAACAGAGGAGAAATCACCTAATACACAATTTTCATTTAACTTGTTTAAAGAGGAGACTCCACAGGAGCATCAGGCAGAAGTACATCAAGACAGTTTTCATTCTGCACGTGCAGAAGAGCAGAAAACAACGCTGATCGACCAAATCAAGCAAGATATCGAGGAGATTGATCGGGATATCCAAATCCAACCGCAACCAGATGCAAAGAAAGAGATAGATTTTAATCTTGCATCAGCAGATCATGAAGAGCCTCTATCCCAAAGTGAAAATGCACAAAATCGCGAAGAGGAACACAAACCATTCTCCCTTAACTTAAATGCGGGGAAAGAGATGTTTGAAGATCCGGATACACGTAACCACTCCGGAGAACACAGAGAGAACTCTTTTGAAGAGACACTGAAAAATATCTTCTCTGTCTCCCAAAGTATCACACCGAGTACGGATCATAGCTTAAATCAATTTGATACAGAAAAACCTGTCGAAAAAGATAAGCAACATATAACGACAGAAGCTATAAAATCCCCGGATCAAAACGACTCTTCCGATACACAAACGCTGACTCTTCCAAAGCTTGGCAGCCTGGGTCTCAGCAGAGAAGAAGAGCTCGACTTTATTGAAGAATTTCTTGACGACACGGCAGCGACGATCGGATTGATGCAGGAGTATCTGAAACTTGAAGATTATAGCAACATCAAATACAATCTGATCAAGATATCCAGTTCAGCTGAAATATTGCACTTCGATCAGATGCTAGAGCACACCAAAGCGCTTTCAGCGATGAGTGATGCCCGGCAAAAAGAAGCGATCGGTGAAAAACTGCATATCTTGCTTCAGTTGACGAAAAGATACAAAGCACATTTTTCGTCCATGCCAGTCTGATTATTGGAGTACCTGACTTATGAATATCAAGCGTAATTTACACTTTATCACCATCGTACCTATAGTGCTACTGGCTCTGCTCAGTGGATGGTTCAGCTATGATGCTTACCGCAACTACACTGACTACCAAAAACTCAATATCAGCTCAAAACAGGTAAAGGCGCTTGAAATCCTCTTCCTGAACCTCTCACAAGAGCGCGGACTGGAGAGCCTCTATATAGCGGACAAAGAGGATACCAAAGTAAAACAGCTGCTCGATGCGCAGCGTCTGCAAGTCAATAGTGCCATCAATGGTGTGATCAATTTCAATGCGTCTTCACATCATGATGAAATCGCCTACCAGTTGATCAGCGAAATCAAAAAAATCAACCAAATCCGTAGCGGCGTAGATGAAGGGGAGATCGGTTTCAAAAAGATGTTCGGCTACTTCGACAAGCTACTGACGTTGATCGACAACAAGATAGAGACGACGCCGATGACAACCGGCAAGTATCGACAGATCCGCCTGCACTCCGCCTTTTTGCGCACGATGGATACTATCAAAGCAATTGCAGACGAACGCGACATTGTGACGGCTCTGTTGAGCGGTAACAAGGAGCAGGATATCAACCGAGACACACTGCTTGATATCTTTCAAAAGAGTACTATCGCTCCTGCTTTTGCCCCTTTGAGTGCGGCAGAACGCAAAGAGATCTCTAAGGTGTTGCAGAGCCCTGATTTTCAAAAAGCACTCAAAGAGAGTACCGCTATCAAGAAATCCCTCCTCAAAGGGGAAGATATCGACACCACACCATTTGCATGGTTTACTGCGGAGAACCGCCAGATCGCAGCAGTCAGTGAAGCTGCACAGAGACTCTTTTCCGAAATCTCCCAAAGCATCGAATACCTCAAAAACAGCAGCCTGATACAGATGGTCTTACTCTCTACCCTCTTTTTGATAACGCTCTATATGTTCTATGTGTATAGACGACTGGTTCCGTTTCTGCAAAAACGCAAAGGTCTGGAAACACTTCTGGACAAAACACTTGAACATGCAGTGATCGAGGATACCATAGACCTCGATACCACCGAAGGTATCGAGAGATCGTATCAGATTCTGGAGCAGAGTATCGACAAGATCACCGTAGAAAAACGCAAAGCGGAAAAAGCCAACGCCGCAAAAAGTATTTTCCTGGCAAATATGTCTCATGAAATACGTACACCGATCAACGGTATCATCGGTTTTACGGACTTGCTCAAAAACAGTAAACTGGGCGATGAAGAGCGCGAATATGTCGATATTATCGACAAAAGTACCACAAATCTGCTCGAAATCATCAACAATATCCTCGACCTCTCCAAAATCGAGAGCCAGAAGATCGAAATCGAAGAGATTCTCTTCTCACCGGTCGATGAATTTGAAAATACGATCGATGTCTATATGCCCAAAGCGGAGAGCAAACATATCAACCTCTCCATGTATATGGATGCCGGATTTGACAACTATCTGGTCGGTGACGTTACCAAGATCAAGGAGATTCTCCTCAACCTGATCTCCAATGCCATGAAGTTTACCCCAGAACATGGTCACATATCGGTAGAGATCACCAAGATGAACTCACGCAGCAAAGACAAAGAGCGTCTTTACTTTGAGGTCTCCGATACCGGTATCGGTATGAGTGAAGAGGAGATGGCGGATATCTTCGATGCTTTTTCACAGGCAGACTCTACCATCACGCGTAAATACGGCGGTACAGGGCTTGGATTGACCATCTCCGCAAACTATGTCAAACTGATGGACGGCGAATTGAAAGTGCAGAGTGAAAAGGGAAAAGGAAGCCGCTTCTTCTTTATCCTCGAACTCAAAAAAGAGAAACCGCTGCGTAACAACTACAAAGGGCGTTTCAAGCACTTTCAAACCCTGCTGCTGACAGACGACAAACGCCATCCACTGAGCAAAGTACTCGATCAGTATCTCTCCTACACAGGAACAGCGCATAAAGTTGCGGATTTCGATGCGATCAGCAATCCCGAAACCCTGCAAGATATCAATCTCATCGTTGTGCCCTATGAGCGTGTCAATGAGCAGGAGTTTGAGATACTCAAGTCGCTCAACCTCCCCATGCTGGTGATCGTACCTACGTATATGCGCCTCAAAAGTGATACCCTCAAAGGGGAGAATATCTTTGTCATACATGAACCGCTCTATCTGAGCAAGTTCGGTAAAGCGCTGGCGGAGATAGAACACCGTGCAGAGTTTCCTGAAGCGAAAATCGAAGATATCAAACGCAAAGTACTTCAGCAAAAAGAGAAGTACCACATACTTGTCGCCGAAGACAATGAGATCAACCGTACGTTGATCAACAAAATCCTCACCTCTCAGAATCTCGATGTCACCACTGTCGAAGATGGTAAAAAAGCGGTGGAAGCGCGCAAAAACGGTGACTATGACCTGATCTTCATGGATATTGCGATGCCGGTGATGGACGGTGTCACCGCAACCAAAGCGATACTGGAGTATGAAGAGCAAAACAACTTACAGCATATCCCCGTTGTAGCATTGACGGCAAATGTACTCAAAGGAGACCGTGAAAAGTTTCTCAACGACGGTTTTGATGAGTATCTTCCAAAACCGATCACGCAAAAAGATATACTCGAGCTGCTCCACTCCTACCATATCCCGCTCAAAGCGGATAAAGGGATTCATGAAAACAGTGACTCAAAGCAACCGGCAGATAGTACACAAGCAGAACCTGCTGTCGCAACGCAAAGCAGTGAGATCGTACCCAAAGAGGATACAGATGAGCGAAACGGCATACTGGTCTATAAAAAGAGTAAAGTCGAAACAAAGATCTTCGAAAAAATACTCTCCCAGCTCTATAACGATGTCGAAACCGCTTCCAGCACCGATGCTTTTCTGGACGCTATCGTGAAGAAGAACTACCAAGTGATCATGGTGGACAACGAGATATCGGATCTAGACTTCAACGATCTGTTCAACCGTATCGAGAAGCGCGATGATACCACCGTGCTTCTCTTCAGAAGCTTCGACTCTATCGTCGACGACCAGACCAGACAAGCATTTGACGAAGTACTCATCAACAGCGCCGATAAAGTCTATCTGAAACTGATTTTGGACAATTATCTGAAAAAGGGCGATAAAAAATAGAATTTTTATCATAATTATTATATTATTAAATTTACGTATATAAGTAAATTTAATAATTGGACAATATCGTGAAAAATGCAATCGTCACCGGAGCTTCCAGCGGCATAGGTCTCGCCTGTGCCTATAAACTAGTCAATATGGGTTATAAAGTCATCGGCGTTTCAAGAGACTTCAGTAAATGTAACTGTGATCACCACAACTTCGTCCACGTCGCCTGTGACTTGACCAAAAAAGAGCAGCTCGTCGCCCTCCAGCACAAGATCGATAAACAAAACACCTACATCCTCATCAATGCAGCCGGTGTTGGACACTTTGGACCACATGAAACGCTACGTATCGATCAGATAGAAGAGATCATCACACTCAACCTCACCGCACCTCTGCTACTGACAAAACTCTTTTTGAAACCGTTAAAAGAGAACAGCGGCTATATCTTCAACATCAGCTCCATCAGCGCACAACAACCTGCCATCTTCGGTGCCGCCTACGGTGCCAGCAAGGCAGGTCTGCAACACTTTGGACACTCACTTTTCAAAGAGGCGCGCAAAAGCGGTCTGAAAGTGATCAATATCGCACCGGACATCACCAATACCGCCTTTTTCGACGGTCTCGATTTCAAACCGACCGAAGATCCTCAGAGCTTCATAGAACCGGAAGATATCGCCGATATCGTAGCCCATACACTCAATCTGAGACCCAACACCGTCGTCACCAATATCACCCTCGAACCGCAAAAGTTCAAACTCGAAAAGAGACCCCGCAAAAAGTCTCAGTAACGGGTACGGCGGGAGACTTCCAGTATCAGATTTTCCTTCCTGTTCAGATAAGGAGCGATACGCTGTTTGATCATCGCCTTCAACGCATCTCCCCTCACTTTACCCTCCCCGCTGCTCTGAGTCACGAGGTCGAAACGGAGTATCAGATTGTCAGGCTTTCGGGTATGTGCGATCAGCAGATTTTCGATCGATACATTGCGGTCGTCCAGTACAAACTGCTTCTGCTCCAGCTTCTCTTTGATCTTTGCATCTTTGACCATCAGTGCAAATGAAAAATAGAGCGGAACGGAGATCAGCAGCAGTGTCACGGTAGAGAGAAAGAGACCGTTTTTGGCACGTTTGACCGGCGAAAAGCCAAGCACCATAAAGGTCAGTGCCGCAGCGAACACGATCCCCGCGAAGTTGGTCAGGAAGAGGAGAAAAGCGTTTTGAAAAATCGCCCACTCAGACCACCCAAGTCCGATACCGGCGGTCGATATCGGCGGAACCAGTGCCACCGCGATTGAAACACCCGCCAGTGAGCCGATGATCTTCTGATTGTTTTTGGCATACGCCGCAGCAATACCCGAAACAATCGCGACAATCAGATCCAGCAGCGTCGGGTGCAATCTTCCCGCGATCTCAGATGTCACCGTCTGAAACGGCAAAAGCCAGGCAAGCAAAAACGAAGTCCCCAGTACAAGTAATATACCGATGGTCACACTCCGCAAACCTTGCCAGAAGAGATCCATATCGAACCGCAAAAGCCCCATCGCATAGGATACGATCGGTTGCATCAGCGGCGCCAGCAGCATCGCACCGATTACAACCGACGATGAGTTGAGAAAGAGACCGACCGTTGCCAGAATCGTACTCAAAATCATCAAAACCACAAAAGTACTGCTTAGCCGTGCCTCATCCCGCAACTGCGCAAACAACTCCTGATAGCGCTGTGTATCGGCATGCGGGAAAAAAGGAATATGTTTTTGGGTATACTCGAGCTCACTCTTTGCAACCGGAAGTGATCCGAGTTTGACCACCTCTTTGTCGTCGCTTTTGCGGGAGAGCTCCTTCTCCCAGAAGGCTTTGCTCGCACACAGCTTCAACGCCTTTTTGTGCATCTCAAAGCGTACCGGCGTCTGACCGTACACTTCTCCGTCGATCTTCACTTCCAGAGGAGGAGTCGCTTCGATATCGAGCCGTTCACTCAGTACGACACCGACCGCTTTGGGCAGCCTCTTCGTCCATCCGAAAATCGCTTTGTAGAGATAGGCGATATACTCGATCACCGATGAAGGCGATACCAGCAGTGCCACCATCTTACCGTCGCTCAGGTTCATGAACTCTTTGACCAGATTGGAAGCACAGGTGTGGTTGTCGTGCTCTATCACGACGATACCGCTAGCGGCAGTATGTATCTCCTGCTCTTTGAAAGTACGCAGATGAATGATCGACTTCTGAAGTTTAAAGATCTTCGCAAAACTGTGCAGCAGGGCAAAAAAGCGACTCGGTCTGCCGCCGTGCAGCTGCTTCTCTACCATCATACCGTGTGGCGGCGCTTCCCCTATCAGTGCACTCCAAAGGACTACTTCATCATGACAATAGAGTAGATCAATCTCCCTGCACTCGCCCGTCAGAGCCACTTTGATCGCTTCATCGTACGCTTTGGGAATCTCAAACGTATCACGCAGATTTTTCTGCTCTTTTTTCGCCACGATCGCTACACTGTAGCCAAACACAAATGACTGGGCGATCAACCGCTTGATCTCACCGATCTCCGCAAAGATGATCACCTTGTCCTCTTCTGTCGCACGCTTCGTTTTCAAAAACGCTTCTACAGTGATGAAGGTCAGCTCCTGCGCGTATGTACCGCCCCGGATCTCCTTCTCAACTTCCGCTTCACTCTCGCAGTCATAGACGAAATAGTGTATACCCATAATCTTCCTTTATCTGTCCGGAAAAGGTTCTCTTTTAAGCGCCTGAATACGCCGGTTTGCCTCATCGATCCGTTCCCTGCTGATTTCGCCCTTTTGTACCAGAGATGCGATCAGATCAATTATTGTCTCAGCCCTGTAAGGTCTGGCAATCTGATTTCCGAAAAGCAGCATATCGACACCTGCGTTGATCGCCAGCACAACCGCTTCATGAAGTGTATAGTTTTTTCGGATCGCCCCCATCTGCATATCGTCACTGACAACCACACCCTCGTACCCCATCTTTTGACGCAGCAACGTACCGATCACACTCCGGGAGAGTGTAGCCGGATAGTGTGCATCCAGATGGCGGTTGAAGATGTGGGCGCTCATCACCATATCCGTCTTGTCGCGCAGTGCCATAAAGGGGCGCAGCTCATCTGGACTCCAGCTCCCGGAAACATCGGTAAATCCTTCATGAGAATCCCCCGCAGAAGAGCCGTGTCCCGGAAAGTGTTTCAGCACTGCCAGCACACCCTCCTCATGAAGTGCATCGATAAAAAGTGAAGCGTATGCAACCACACGCCGGGGATCACTGCCGTAGGAGCGTCCGCTTTTGACGATGACCCTGTTTTGGGGATTGCGTGCCAGATCTGCCACCGGCGCAAAATCGAGGTTGAACCCCAGTCTGTGCAGCGCTTTTGCCGTTTTCAGATAGTGCCGCTTCGCTTCGGAAGGTTTCATCGAAGCGATCCGCTGCGCCGAAGGTGTTTTGAAACCGTTCGCTATCTTTGCCAGCCGATCGACCCGACCGCCCTCCTCGTCGATCCCGATCAGAAGCGGCTCTTTGCGCAGTGCCTGGAGCCGGTGTGTCAGTGCCGATACCTGATCTTGCGTCTTCAGGTTTTTGGCAAACAGGATTACTCCGCCCAACGGATAACGGCGGATCGTGCGTACCAACGAACTGTTGGCATCGAGCCTTTTACCATCAAACCCGACGATCAACATCCGCGCAATCTCATCCCTTAGCGTGTCGGCATGAAGTGTAAAAAGCAGTGTAACCAACAAAACAACCATTTTCATGAGCGGATTATATCAAAGGCTCTATAAAAAAAATAACCTCTAAAGTTTATTAAACCCTTTTATAAAATGGATTCATTGAAAAAAAAACTAATAGATCTTCATCTATCAATTTTTGACCAATCCACACTTTTACTTCTCTAGAACCGGCATTTAAAGCAACTTCTCTTATCACCGCACCAACAAATAATCCGAAATTTTGAGAGCACGGGAAGGAGTGAGATGTGCGTCAAAAAATATGCAGGACTAACTGGTTAATTCAAAGATTTTTTGGCGTGCAGATCGCTTCTTCCCGTGCTCCCCGAAGGGTGCAGTACTTTTGTCCATACTCTGCGTTAGATTTTTTCGAATTCACTAAGGCGAGTCCTTCAAAAATCTGCCTTGATTATGAACAAAATTACTGCGTCAAAAATTCGGATTATTTGTTGGTGCGGTGATAATATCTTATCTTCTACATCAGATAGTGGATCGTAAATTTTTCTAAACTTTACAACAAACTGCTATTTCTCAGTTCTTTCATAAATGTCTATTCTATGGTCATTTTTCCTCCATCCAGTGGAAAATTTTCGAGAGTAATCATTAAACTGATCCCACTCATATCCTTTTAGATAAAGTGCAAAAGAAGAGTCATCTATGATAAATTTACCTTCATTTACAGGGTTTTTTAGGTTTTTGAATCTAAATTTTTCTACAATCACACTCTTCCCTTCACCATCCACAAAATTGGCAAGATACATTATTTCATCATTGATCATCCCTAAAGGTGAGCTATTTTTCATGCCTTGAATAGAAGATATAACTTTAATATTTGAAGGATCACTGATATCGAGTAGATCGAACTTACCACTCTTGCCATCTCCTGCGATCATCAACGGTCTTTTATTTGATATGATAAAATCATTATATTTATCATTGGATACTCTTTTTACTATTGTAAAACTATTTGTATTTATGGCAAGAAAATCATTTGTGTTTTTATCAAATCCAAAAAGATATTTGCCATCGTTTGACATGCCAATGTGAGCAAGCAACCCACCCTTTAAAACAATATTGCTGTATTCATTCATAAACTTAGGATCATAAGGATCACTCATATCGATAGTCTTTAATGGATTACCACAGTAGATAGTATTGTTAGGTCCTGCAAAGGCATAATCATTACACTCAATCTGTATAGAACCAACCTTCTTTGTATATTCGTACTTGGAACTGAGTGGAAATGTAGATTCATATCTGTAGAAAATATTCATACTTGGTACGATGATATCAAACATAGGGTCGTATGCTTTTGATTTGTCTGTTATGGGATTAAAGGTAATGATATCTTTTATATCAATAATACCATCAGAGTTTACATCCGATATGATATATTTTTTTGCTAGTGTATTTAACCTATCTTTAAGACCTGCAAACTCTATTTTATCGCCTCCAGCGACTTCATATACATACTCTGTTAGGGGCGTTATTCTCAAAGGTTTTTTTGTATTTTTTATCCATTCTCCTCTGACTATTGCGTGAACATAATGTCCCACTAAGACCGGTTCTTCAGCTATACCGTCAAAGTTTATATCTATATCATGTCCTATATCTGTACTAAATATATAGTATGTCTTATCTTCAAGTTGATTGCTGTGGGTGTTGAAGTGTCCCGCGTGATTGATATCCCCACCAGTTGTTTGCTCTCTCCAAATTATATCTTCAAGCATACCATCATATGGAGTCAAGTCCAACTTTTGTATATATGTATTTGCATTTTGTAGTAGTCCATATTGCGCTATACCTATAGTATTTCCTCCAAACTCATCTTTGTTAATATAGCTGGTTGTATTCTCCTTTGAATTCCCACTTTCATTGCCGCTTTTTGTATCGTCGGCAACAGATGAACCACCGGTACCGCCTCCACAAGCACTAATCGACACAACTACCAAAATCACAAATATAAATTTAAGTGTAGTATTCATAAAAATCCCTTATTATTTTTCGCAATTAAATTATTGTAATTGAGCACATATAGTTCCAAAGCTGATCCTAAGATCAGCCCCGTAGGTTGATGATAATTCTTCCAGCGTTAGTCAGGAAGCCTAACATTATCATTTAGGGTCTAGTAAACTTTAAGAGACAATAATATTTTTTTAACCTATATATGTTACAATTGTCGTAAAAGTATAATTTTTTTGACAAATAACTTTCGGAGCGTAGCACATGATAAAAATGATGACATTAACGGCACTTACCCTCATATGGCTGACAGGATGTGGACAAAGCGGTTCATCGGATACGGAAAATAAAGATAAAATCTACGACAAAGTTTCAGAATATAACAATACGGTGACAACACCGCCGTACGACTATCAGAAATTTCGTACTGTTTTAAACCGAAGCAGACTCCAGTATCCCGATATCACCGTCGTCGTTCCCTCCGGACACTTTGACGGGTATCAGGCACCATGGTTTTACAGCCTGAACGGCGATCTCTTTTTCAGTGCCGAAAAACCGGCAAATCTCCCCACTATTCGTAGTGAACTTCGTGAAGAGAGCATCTGGAAAACAAGTGATACGACCCGCCATATCTGGTCTGCAAAACTCAAATGCTTCAAACCGCAAAAGGGCATCAACGCATACACCTGGATGCAGATACTCGGTACCAACGATAGCTTCAACTATCCACTTATCAGACTCATGTGGGTTCGTAACTACCACGGCATATACGATCATCTCTGGGCAATCGTGATCACCAGCGATGCGTACGATCCGAATATCACCTACGACTGGGTCGATCTGGGAGAAAGAACCGGTGACTATGTCAGTGCAAAAGTGGAGATTGCAGACAATACCATGCGTATATTTCTCAACGACACCGTGATCAGGCAATATGACGTCACTTACTGGCAGAGTGTCGATAACTACTTTAAAGCCGGTATCTATATCAACCGTCCGAAAGATCATGGAAAAGCGACAGTTGCATTTCATGAACTCTCATTTACGCAGGATATACAAGGTGACAAATAGATATACGGGTATGGGGATCTTATCTTTTCTGTTGATATTTTTTGTTTACGGATGCGGTCAGACAGGCGAACAACCGGTCGCAACACTAAACGAGACGGGCGACACACTCCCCCGCTACAATGCCGAAAAAAGCACACCACCGTACGACGATTTGCAGTTTCGTTCCGTTTTGAGACATAGCAAACTCCAGTACCCCGGAAGTCAGGCAATCGTCAACTACGGCAAATTCAACGGTTACAAAGCTCCCTGGTTTTACAGTGAAAAGGGTATCCTCTATTTCAGCATCGATAAAACAAAAGATATCTCCACGATGCGCAGTGAACTGCGTGACCGTACCGTCTGGAAGACAAGCAGCGCTACACCCCGTATCTGGAGTGCGACACTCAAATGTTTCAAACCGCAAAAAGGTGTCAACTCCTATACCTGGATGCAGATCCACGGCACAAGCGACACCTACAACTACCCTCTGCTCCGGCTTATGTGGGTTCGCGACTACCACGGTATATCCAACCACCTTTGGGCGATCCGTATCGTAAGTGACGCCTACAGCGGAAGCAGAAAATATGACTGGATCGATCTCGGAAAAAATCCGGACGGCTACTTCGATGCAAACGTACGTGTAGCGAACAACAGACTGACACTCTCCGTAAACGGCACAAAAATCCTGCGATACGACGTAGAGTACTGGCAGGGTGTCGCAAACTTCTTCAAAGCCGGTGTCTATATCAACCGTCATGACGACTTCGGAAAAGCGACAGTCGCATTTAAATCACTGATGTTTGATTAGTTATGGTAATAAACAATGTGGAGAAAGCACATTTTTGGTATAATAAAAACAGATAATTCAAAGGTGTTTCATGAAGTCTGTTATTGCTCTTTTATTCGTCACGCTTTTTTGCTTTACCCTTGCCGCGAAAGATCACTTCTCCGACCTCAATCCGCCGCTGACAGATAAGATGAAAGAGAGCAAGGCCCATGCCAAAGTCTGCAAAAAACCGGCGATCGCGGAGGAGAAGTTCGACAAGAGTTTTCGCTACGGCTGTTTTTGCGGAGAGCACTATCCCGACATCAAAGACCCTTCCCTCAAACCGCCGGAGTATCTCACCTACACGCAGCGCAAAGAGCTTATCGCCAGATACTACAGGATCAAACCCTACGACACGATCGACGAAGCGTGTATGCAACATGACATCTGTTATGTCTACAACGGAACGGACAATCAGGAGTGCAACGACGCTTTTTACGCGACACTGCGCGATATTTATGACGCTTATGAAAAGACGAAAGAGGGACAGCAGCCGGGAACGAAAGCGTGGCGGTGCAAGATCCTCGCTTCGGATATGAGCTCGATCTTTCGCACGATATTTACAGCGGGTGACGATATCTCCGCATCGCGTTTCAGCATCTTCGCGATGATCACACCCTTTACCATCGCCAACAAAATCATGCAAAAATCAGCACTTTCTGTCAGTGAACGCTCCGGTTACCCGCTTCCATTTGAGAGATGTATCATAAATACCGATATAGAGAGCAAGGAAACCAACAACACCGTCCGCTGAGGTGAGAGCGTCAGAGTTGAGTTACATTGCTATTTAAGCGCGGTTTATCTGCGCGTGAGCCCTGCGCTGAGCAGAACTTAGCGTTAGCGTAGCATTTGGGACTTTGTTCCAAATGCGTTAACCAGATGGTAATATCTGCGCGTGAGCCCTGCGCTGAGCAGAACTTAGCGTTAGCGCAGCATTTGGGACTTTGTTCCAAATGCGTATTTTGGATAAAAAATAGTCTCATACACGAACTATTTACAAACTTTGAGTATAATCGCATACAAATTTCAGGGAGTTAACGATCATGAAAATAAAACAGATACTTTTTTTACTACTCTTTTCCATCTCCTCGCTGCTGGCGGGATTTAAGATGATGAATCAGGACATTCTCGGTCCGGACGAAGCGTTTCAGGTTGATGCTCACAAAAAAGATGGTCTCATCCAGACCAAAATCAAACTCGGCGATAAGATCTACGTCTATGACGACAAGCTCAAGTACAAAATCGTCAAACCCAAAGAGATTGACCTCGACAAAGAGATCAAACGCCCCAAACCGGAGAAGTTTCATGATTTTATCGTCCACCGCAACAAAGAGATCGATGTCGATATTCCGCTCGACCTGATCCGAAAAAAGGTCGATGGAGACACCTTTACCCTCGCTATCGAGTATCAGGGTTGTTCAGAAAAGGGGCTCTGCTATCAGCCGCTGAAAAAGGAGTTCACTTTCAAACTGGACAAGGCGGGCATCCTCAAAACCGCTACACCGCAAAAAAGTGAAACGGTACAAAAAGAGGAGCGCACCAAGCTTGCAAACGTTACACCTGAGCAAGATAGTACATCTGCCGCACAGGAGCCGATTTCGGAAGAGGATCGCATCGTAAACACACTCAAAGGCGGCTCCATCTGGACGATTCTGGGTCTTTTCTTCGGATTCGGACTGCTGCTTTCGCTGACACCGTGCATCTTCCCGATGATCCCGATCCTCTCCTCTATTATCGTCTCCCAGTCCGGTGAGGGCAAAGCAAAGATGAGTATGGGGCGCGGTCTCTTTCTCTCCTCTGTCTATGTCTTTGCGATGGCGATCGCCTACACCATCGCCGGTGTCTTTGCTGGACTCTTCGGGGCAAATATCCAGACAGCGCTGCAAAATCCCTGGGTGCTCTCCATCTTTGCACTCATCTTCGTCGCACTGGCATTCTCGATGTTCGGATATTATGAGATTCAGTTGCCGCAGGCATTGCAAAGCAAATTGACCAAAACTTCCGATCAGGCACAGAACAAAGGGGGTCTGATGGGGGTTGCTGTTATGGGATTTTTATCTGCGCTGATCGTCGGTCCCTGCGTCGCTCCGGCACTGGCGGGAGCACTGGTCTATATCGGTCAGACGGGTGATGCTCTACTTGGCGGTGCGGCACTGTTTGTCATGAGTCTTGGTATGGGTGTGCCGCTGCTGATCGTCGGTGCGGGTGCGGGCAAGTTTATGCCCAAGCCCGGCGGCTGGATGACACTGGTATCCCAGATCTTCGGTGTGGTGATGCTGGGCATCGCCATCTGGATGATTCAGCGCATCATTCCAGGCTATGTCACCCTCTTCCTCTGGGCGATGCTCTTTATCGGAAGTGCTGTCTATATGGGTGTTCTGGAACCCTTCAAAGAGGGTACACGTGGTGAAAAGAAGTTGATCAAAGTCCTTGCCGTGATCCTGCTGGTCACAGGTATACTGGAGTTGATCGGCGCTTTTACGGGTGCGACCGATCCGCTCGATCCGCTGGAGAAGTTGAAACCTTCTCCCATCGCAACTACTAACGCATCCCTCCCGGCAAGGGGGCTCTCTTTTAAGATAGTCAAAAACATCGATGAACTCGACAAAGCGATCGCGCAGAGCGACAAGCCGGTGATGCTCGATTTCAGTGCCGACTGGTGCAGTGCGTGCAAAGAACTGGAACATAACACTTTCAAAGATCCCGAAGTGATCAAGCTCCTCTCCGGTTTTACCCTGCTTCGCGCGGATGTCACACAAAACAGCGATGAGGACAAAGCACTGCTCAAACGCTACAATCTTTTTGGTCCCCCTGCCATGCTCTTTTACAAAAACGGCAAAATGCTCAAAAACTACAAAACGATCGGCTATAAACCTCCCGAAAAGTTTATACCGATCCTCAAAAAAACATCAGGAAAATAATATATGCTGCTTACCATCGGAATCATCTACTTCATCTATGTGCTGACGCGCGTCTATATCTCCACGATGGAGATCGGATACATCGCCAAAGCCAAACAGGATCCTGCGGTCATCCTCGACCCCTCCAACTACATCAAAGCCGCAAACTACAAGATCGCCACACAGCGGATGGATATGCTCAGTACACTATTTGACTATCTGATGTTTATCTTCTGGATCGGTTTCGGACTCAAATGGCTCGAAAAAACGATCACGATCACAGACCCGACGATGAAGTCGGTCGCCTATGTGATGGCATTTATCGTCATCGGATATATCGCTTCGCTGCCGTTTGATCTCTACAAAACCTTCTATCTCGACAAAAAGTTCGGATTCTCCAACATGACACCGAAACTCTACATCATCGATACACTCAAATCAGGTGCACTCTTTCTGATCTTCGGTAGTGCGGTTGTCTGGGTACTGGTCAAGTTTATCGCGGCAGGGGAGAACTGGTGGCTCTGGGGATTCGGATTTATCTTTTTGATCATTCTGGTTATCAATATGATCTATCCAACGCTGATCGCACCGATTTTCAACAAATTTGAAGTGCTGAAAGATGAGAGACTCAAAGATGCCATCGAAAAGCTCCTCGCAAAAGCGGGACTGAAAAGCAACGGTGTCTTCACCATCGATGCAAGCAAACGCGACAACCGTCTCAACGCCTACTTCGGAGGTCTCGGAAAATCAAAACGTGTCGTTCTTTTCGACACACTCATCGAAAAACTGAACGAACGTGAACTGCTTGCGGTACTGGGACATGAACTGGGACACTATACCCACAAAGATATCCTGAAAAACATCTCTATGACAGGTATATTGATGTTTCTGCTCTTTTATATATTCGGACACCTGCCCGATGCCCTCTTTAGTGCTATCGGTATTCCCAAAACACCGCATGCGATCATCGTCATATTTCTCATCTTTGCACCGGTGGTCTCGTTCTTCTTTATGCCGCTTTTCGGTATGGTCAGCCGTGCAAACGAATATGCAGCGGACGAATACGGTGCACAGAGTCAGGATGCCCCCTCACTGGCAAGCGCCCTGCAAAAACTGGCAAACGAAAACAAGAGTTTCCCCAAATCCCATCCGCTCTTTATCTTCTTCTACTACACCCACCCGCCGCTGGTTGAGCGGCTCAAGAGGCTGGGTATGAAGATCGATGAGGGCAAGTAGCCCTACTGTCAAAGAGGTTTTGAAAGAGGCCTCTTTAACCCTCCAAAACCAGAAGGAGGCGGCGATACTCCTTGCCCACTATCTGGGCAGGGAGAGACTCTGGCTCATGACACACGATACCGAAAGAGTCGAAAATCCCGAAGACTATTTTGCGCTGATTCAGAGGCGAAAAGATCATGAACCCATAGAGTACATCACCGGTAGCGTCTCCTTTTACGGTGAAACCTTCCACATCGCCCCCGGTGCCCTGATACCCCGACCCGAAACCGAACTGCTCATCGACAGAACAAAAGCGATCATCGAAGCTGAACATATATGCGATATCGCCGAGATCGGCACCGGAAGCGGTATCATCTCCGTGATGCTGGCACGACTCTTCCCCTATATTCATATCACCGCTACCGACATCAACCCCAGGGCACTGCAAATCGCCCGTATCAACGCCGAAAGATTCGGTGTCAGCGACAAAATCGACTTCGTACACACCTCTTATCTGGAGGGCATTAACCGAAAGTTTGATATGATCATCTCCAATCCACCCTACATCGCAGAGGGATTTGCGCTGGAGCAACCCCTCTCATATGAACCGCAAGACGCGCTTTTCGGCGGAAAAGAGGGAGATGAGATGCTGCGCGAGATCATCACGATCGCGATCAGTCGCGACGTCTCTTTTCTGGCATGCGAAATGGGCTATGACCAGAAAGCACCGCTTGAATCTTTCATGAAAGCAAAAGGTATCCGGGAGTATGATTTCTATCAGGATTACAGCGGTTTTGACCGCGGTTTTACGGCAAAAGTAAAGGAGTAACCCATCAGCGGCAATAAAGTTATCATCTTTAAAGATGTCCATAAATCGTTCGGTACAAAAGAGGTACTCAAAGGACTCAACTTCTCTATCGAAGAGGGAAAAGTGTGTGTCGTCATGGGACCCTCCGGAACCGGAAAATCAACCGTCATAAAACATATCGTCGGTCTGCTGAAACCGACTTCGGGAGAGGTGATCGTCGAAGGCGTGCACATCGAGACAGCCGATGAAAAAACCCTGCTTGGCATACGCAAAAAAGTGGGTTTCGCCTTCCAGTTCGGTGCCCTTTTTGACAGTATGAGCGTCTATGAAAACATCGCATTTCCGCTTCATGAACACACCAGACTCAAAGAGGATGAAGTGCGTCAAAAAGTCCGCGAAGCCCTCACTCTGGTCGGTCTCAAGCCCGACGAAGTGATGCAACTCTATCCGCATGAGCTCAGTGGCGGTATGCAAAAAAGAGCCGCCATCGCCAGAACGATCATCCTCCATCCGGACATCATCCTCTACGATGAACCCACCTCCGGACTCGACCCCATCGCCAGCGACCTCATATCTCGTCTCATTGTCAAACTCCAGAGAGAACTCGGCACGACATCGGTCGTCATCTCTCATGATATCAAGGAGAGTTTCAAGATAGCGGATCAGATGATCATGCTATACGAAGGCAAAGTACTCGCAGATGCGGATCCGGAATTTTTCAAAACTACCGACAATCCAATCATCAGACGTTTCGTAGACGGTATCAGTGAACTGGCACTGGAAGAGGAGTAAATAGGGTAGTTACGATATGTAGCCGCTGATGCGGATCCGGTGTTACCAGTGCCGGAATTCCATACATCAGACGTTATTGGATTGGGATAGGGCAAATGCCATTAAGTTAAGACATTTAAGCGCGGTTCATCTGCGCGTGAGCCCTGTGCTGAACAGAACTTAGCGTTAGCGTAGCTTTTGGGACTTTGTTCCAAAAGCGTTAACTTAATGGTTAAATTTAAACTGTTTCACACTTTTGTGCGAGTTTCTCCTGGAGTCTGCTAACCAGTATGTCAGGTGTATCGCTCTCTTCATGCACCGTGATGGCATAGTCGAGTTTGACGTGCATATTGACAAAACTTTTCGCTTCGGAGATGCTTTTGATCAGATGGGCGATCTTCTCTCCCGACTCCATACTGCATTCGGGCAGCATGATGAGGAACTTGTCATCATCCCATTTTACGAGGATATCGTGTTCTCTGATCTCAAACCCGACATTGTCCAGAAGCTTTTGTGTCGCTTCCCTGACAAAGAAGGGATCATCTTTGTCCCACTGCATCTTGAAGAGTATAAATGCCAACTCTTTCTCATTGTTACGGTCATTGTGAATATCCGAGTTGGCAAACGCCGTCAGTTTCTCTTTCGTGTACGTCGCCAGAAAATCATCAAACGACACTTGATCTCTCAGTTTTTCCGATCGTAAAAAAGCTTTGATAAAAAACATTTTTTTTCCAACCATTGTGCAATACCTGCCTTTCATTTTTTACAAGTACATCTTCGTACTTACAAAACAAATCGGTTTTTTGGAAAATTTTGTTAGATTTTTTTTAACTTTTTCCCAAAAACGAAATAAAGTGTTACTTTTTTGCCTCAACAGTAAATGTTACTTGTATAGAAATTTCAAAACTATTTGTTTTAAATCTCCCTAAGACAAAATATTAGAACAATTATACCCCGTTTTTACTTCCGAGTCCACTTTTTTTTCAAAAAATCTGTAAAAAGGCTAAAACATTTTTTGTCTGAACCGATATAAGTGTAAGCCAACGCAGCACTCTTTTTTCAACTCCTCCTCTTTTGGGGTGTTGCCTGGCTCAACCGAAAATCTCCAGCGCTTTTGCCAGATCCTCTTTTGTATCGATTCCAAAACTTCTGCTCTCCACCTCTACCATAGCGATCTTTTTGCCCCAGTAGAGCGCCCTCAGCTGTTCCAGCTTTTCGATATCTTCCAGCGGTGACGTCCCCAGTGTACAGAACTGCTCCAGACGCTTTGCGGTAAAGCCGTAGATGCCCAGATGTCCATAGTAGTCGTGATGCTCTTCCCTATCAAAGGGGATTTTACTCCGTGAGAAGTAGATGGCATACCCCGCTTCATCCATGATCACTTTGACATGGTTGGGATCGTCTGCAAACGCGGGATCGATACGTTTGTAACAGCTTGCCATCATCATCTCTTCGCCCTCTTCTACCGCACGGCGTACGCGCTGATAGACCTTTTCAACCACTTCCGGCTCTATGAAAGGCTCATCCGCCTGGACATTGACGACGATCTCATCCCTCTCTACCCCCAGAATTTTCGCCGCTTCGTTGATCCGGTCTGTACCGCTTTTGTGGGTATCGGAAGTCATCACCGCTTTGAAACCGTACTTGCGGGCAACTTCCATCACCTCCTTTGCATCCGTCGCGATCGCCACTTCGTCGATCCCTTCAACCCGTTTCGCAGTCGCGATCACCATCGGAACACCCTCTATCTCAGCGAGCACTTTCCCCGGAAATCTGCTCGAAGCGACCCTGGCAGGTATGATAATCATCACCATCCTTTAGTAGATATTTGCTAAAATCATAACAAAAAAAGGTTTATGCATTGTTCCTCTATCAGGAATCGGACGGTTTTCTCTTCAACAGCGATGCCCACTTTCTCTACCATTTTATCACGCAGTTCCGCCCAAAAGGCACCCTGCTCGATATCGGCACGGGGTGCGGTATCCTCGGATTGCTCTGTGCACGCGATTTTCCGGTGGATGTCACGCTGATCGACAAACAACACCAAAACAGGCTGCTAGCAGAGCAAAACGCCCGTGTCAACAACCTGCAGGCGGATATCCTCTGCGATGACTTTCTGGAGCACGAATTTTCCGAAAAGTTTGACACCGTCATCTCCAATCCGCCCTACTATCATGAAGGAACGGACAAAAGCAGTACCCGAAGCGTGACACTCAGCAAAAGCGCGGAACACCTCCCGTTCGCGCCGATGGTCGCGAAGATCAACCGTATCATCAAACCGCGCGGCTCGTTTCTCTTCTGTTACGATGCCAAACAGCTGCCGATGCTGATGCACACACTTCATGAACATAAATTTACCGTATGCGACATCCGTTTCGTGCACGGTACGGCTGCCAAACCTGCCCAGCTAGTACTGATACATGCGCGAAAAGGGTCACGATCGCTCTGCACCGTCCACCCTCCCCTGATCCATTTCAGCGGTGCGAAGGAGAGTGACGAGGTAAAATCTATTTATCAAAAAACAAGGACATATAGTATAAAATGCAAGATATCATAACGAAAGAGGGGTTCGACTACGGATTCGACCCCTCAAAATGTGCAGAGTGCGGTGGCAAGTGCTGTACGGGGGAGAGCGGATATATCTGGGTGACACCTGCGGAGATCGCGAAAATCGCCGGTTTTCTGGGTATCGCACCCGATATCTTTACAACAGAGTATCTCGAAAAGGTACGCTACCGCTATACCCTCAAAGAGCGCCGTACGGACGAGGGTTTCGCGTGTATCTTTTTCGACACGGAAGTGAAAAACTGCTCCATCTATCCCGTCCGACCCCGCCAGTGCATCACGTTTCCCTTCTGGGACTATTTTAAAGAACATAAAAACGAGGTGGTTGAAGAATGTCCAGGTATTATATTGTCATAGTCCTGATGCTTACAGCGTCGCTGGGATTGACCTCCTGTGCCCAAAAGGGCGAAGCGCTGCAATTGCAAAAAGTGAAGATCGTCAACAGTGCTGTCGATAACAAAGAAGCCAAAATAGATGCCTATGCGCTGATCGCGATGGATGCTTTTGAGCGAAAAGATTTCAAAACCGCCAGCCTCTTTTTTGAGAAGCTATACGATCTCGATCCGCAGAAAGATTACCTCACCGACGCGATCAAAGCGGCGAGTATGGATAAAGATTTCAACCGTATCCGCCACTTGATCGAAAAAGGCAAAGGCAAATTCGGCGACGACAAGTTTATCAACCGTTATCTGGTCGCCTACTACCTTGACAAAGGCGAGATCGAAAAAGCACGGGAAATCACACAAAACCTGCTACATCACGATCCGCAGGAGAAAGATTACGAACTTGCCGCTCTGATCGAAAAAGTCGCAGGCGATCTGGAAAAAGCAAAACACTATTTTCACAAAGCTTATGCCATACACCACACGTCGAAGATGGCACTGGCAATCGCTGAAATACTCGAAAAAGAGCATAAACCGGATGAAGCGATCCGTTTTCTGGAGACACACCGTCGTATCTACGGCTGCGACAAACTGCTCTGTTCCGTACTGGTGCAGATCTATACCCAAAAAGAGGATCTCCATGCACTGGAAAGCCTTTACAAAGAGATGTACACCACAACCAAAGATCCACTGTATGCCAAAGCACTTCTGGAACTCTACGCCTATCAAAAAAACTACGATGCCGCCATCGCCTTTTTGAAAAAGCACAAACTCAGCGATGAGACACTGCTCGATATCTATACCGCCAAAAGAGACTACAAACACGCCTATCCTCTGGCGATGCAACTCTACAA
Organism: Sulfurospirillum sp.; assembly: GCA_003978455.1. Lineage (GTDB taxonomy): Bacteria > Campylobacterota > Campylobacteria > Campylobacterales > QNZT01 > QNZT01. Next base: position 2,826 of record QNZT01000011.1, on the reverse strand, counting down.
AGAGAGCGGTGATATGGACTTTCTGGCAAAAGCTGCCATACTGGAGTATGAAGGGAGCAAAAAGAAAACACCCGCACTCCTCAAAACTGTTTTGAAAAAGTTTGAAAAATCGGTCTATACGCTCGATGATCCCCTCTACTACAACTACTACGCCTACCTGCTGATCGATCATGATATCGATATCAAAAAGGGGATCGAACTGGTCAAAAAAGCACTCCAGAAAGAGCCTGACTCTCTCTTTTACATCGATACGCTGGCGTGGGGATACTACCGGCTGGGCAAATGCCAAAAAGCCTACGATCTCATGAAACCTTTCGAGAAGGATCGTAGCCAGGAAGAGATCGTCGATCATATACGAAAAATCAAACAGTGTATAAAGGATAAAAAGCAGTGATACTCGACAAAATACTCAAAAAAACCAAAGAGGTCGTCAAAGAGCGGGAGCGGCAGATACCGCTGGACTGGCTGGGACGCTCTCTGGCATACAATCCCTATGCACCCAGAGATGTCAAACCCTATCTCACCTCCACGCCTGACAACCCCTACCGCATCATCGCCGAGGTCAAAAAAGCGAGCCCCTCTAAAGGGGTGATCCGGGAAGATTTCGATCCGCTGACGATCGCGCAGGCGTATGAAGAGGCGGGGGTCGATGCCATCAGCGTACTGACCGAACCGCACTTTTTTCAAGGCGATATCGAGTATCTGACAGGCATACGCCGCTATGTCGGAACACCGCTGCTGCGCAAAGACTTCATCTTCTGCGAATACCAGCTCGTCGAAGCACTGGTTTACGGTGCCGACTTTGTACTGCTCATCGCCAAGATGCTCTCCAAAAAAGAGCTCAAAGATCTGCTTAACTACACCTGGCATCTGGGGATGAATGCGCTGGTGGAGATTCATGACAAAGAGGATCTCAAAAAAGCGATCCACGCCGGAGCGGATATCATCGGTATCAACCACCGCAATCTGGAAACCTTCGAGATGGATATGCAGCTGAGCGAAAAACTGATTCCGCTCATCCCCAACGGCAAGATCATCGTCGCCGAAAGCGGTATCAACGACAAAGAGACGATCCACCGCCTTCATGATGTCGGTGTCGATGCCTTTTTGATTGGAGAACACTTTATGAGACAGGATGATATCGTCTCATCTGTCAGGGCACTGAAGGAGTAGAGAGATGGCAGGTATCGCGGCATGGATTGAGAAGCTGATCAGATTTTTTGCCAAAGTTTCCGCTGTTTTGGTGATTGTGCTTAGTCTGCTCGTGGTGTACGATGCCCTCAACCGTTACCTCTTTCACGGCGGCTCTGTAGCGTTACAGGAGATGGAGTGGCATCTCTTCGATATTCTCTTTCTGCTGGGACTCTCCTACACCCTCCAACAGGACAAACATGTGCGTGTCGATATCTTTTACGCCTCTTTTTCGCCGCGTACCAAAGCAGTGATCGAGATCATCTCCCAGTTGCTGATGATCTTGCCCTTTACGGCACTGGTGCTCTATGTATCATGGGATTTTGTCATGCAGAGTTACCTACAACATGAGATCTCCTCCGATCCGGGTGGTCTGACGCACCGCTACCTCATCAAAGGGATGATTCTGGTCGGATTTGCACTGCTGGGGCTTCAGAGTCTGGTGATCTTGTGGAAAAATATCCGTTTTCTCAGAGGTGAGAGATGATCGGTATCTATATGTTCGTGGCTGCCCTGCTCTTTTTGCTCATCGGCTTTCCGGTCGCATTCGCTTTCGGTACGGCAGCACTGCTGACCGCACTGCTGACACCCGATGTCGGACTGGAGATCTTCAGACTGCTGCCGTACCGTATCTACGGCATCATGCAAAACTTTACCCTCATCGCGGTACCGCTCTTTATCTTTATGGGATTGATTCTGGAGAAGAGCAAGATCGCCGAAAGCCTGCTGGTCAATGTCGGCAAACTCTTCGGAAATATCCGCGGCGGTCTGGCGATCAGCACCGTTGCCGTGGGTGCGGTACTGGCGGCGAGTACCGGTATCGTCGGTGCGAGTGTCGTCATGATGAGTATCATCTCCCTGCCGATCATGATCAAACACGGCTACTCCAAAAGTCTGAGTGCGGGCACGATCGCGGCAAGCGGTACACTGGGACAGATCATTCCCCCTTCCATCGTGCTCATCATCCTCGGAGATGTCATGAGCATCAGCGTCGGCGACCTCTTCAAAGCGGCTGTCGGTCCTTCGCTCATCCTGGTCGGGCTCTATATCCTCTATATCCTGATTCTCAGTCACCTCAAACCCGATCTTGCACCGCCGATTTTGAGTGACGAGCCGCGTCCCGTGGTTGTCAGAAAGGCACTGCGCTCCATCTTCCCGCCTGCGCTTTTGATCCTGCTGGTACTGGGATCGATCTTTATGGGTGTGGCAACCCCTACCGAGTCTGCGGCATTCGGCTCTGTGGGAGCGATCTTTCTAACAATCATCAACCGTGTATTCAGTCTGAAAGATTTGATGCATTCGGCACTTGAGACGGTCAAACTCACCGCGATGATCTTCATGATACTGATCGGTGCGACTGCCTTTTCACTCACCTTCAACGAAGTGGGCGGTAGCGATATGGTACTGGCGTTTTTTACCGAAGATATCGCCGACGGGTGGATCTTCATCGGCATCGCGATGCTGGCGATTTTTCTGCTGGGATTTTTTGTCGATTTTCTGGAGATCTGTTTTATCGTCATCCCGATTCTCGTACCTATCGTCACAGCATTCGGGATCGATCCACTCTGGTTCGCGATCCTCGTGGCGATGAATCTTCAGGCATCGTTTCTGACACCGCCGTTCGGCTTCTTCCAT
>QNZT01000077.1 GCA_003978455.1 Sulfurospirillum sp. | reverse complement strand
AGCGATCTGCACGCCAAAAAATATTTGAATTAACCAGTTAGTCCTGCATATTTTTTGACGCACATCTCACTCCTTCCCGTTCTCTCAAAACTTCGGATTATTTGTTGGTGCGGTGATAATTACGCAGCCACTTTAAGCGCTGTAAACGACTCCAGTTTTTCCACGATCATCTCATTGACCGATATTTTAGACTCTATGACCACATCCTGTAGTTTGGAGGAGAGGATCAGTTTCAGCGGTCTGCTGCCCGGGTACTCCGTCACCAGCTGGTGCAGTCTGTGCAGTATATCCGGATCGTTTCCGACTTCCACTTTGACGTAGATCGGGTCGCGGTTGACGGGTGCCATCTGCTTTTTGACATCGACTTTCTCTTTTTTGGCATCTTCCAGAGGAAGTACTTTGAGGACTTTCATACGGGTAAACTGATCATCCTTGCTGATCGCCACTTTAAAACAGACGGGGCGGTTTTGATCCATCATGGCGATCTCGACCAGTGTCTTTTCAAATACCATGATCTCTATATTTCCATGAAAGTCCATCAGGTTGACGATACCGAACTTATTGCCCTTTTTGCTGATGCGTGTTTCGATCCCCTCGATCTTGCCGACAAAGAGTGTTTTGGAGCCGTCTCCGAGTTCATCGAGCTGTGAAGAGAGGGTATAATCCATCGCTTCTATCTCTTCGCGGAACTCGTCCAGCGGGTGTCCGGAGACGTAAAAGCCCAGTGTCTCTTTCTCCAGCTGAAGGATATTTTTGTTCTCATATTCGGGGATATCCTCCAGCTCTATGTCGATCTTTACCATCTCCTCGACATCACCGAAAAGGGAGTTTTCCGCCATCTTTTTCGCACGTGCCGCTTCCGCACCGACGGAGACGATCTTTTCAATATTTTCCAGCAGCGTACGCCGAGAATAGCCGAAACTATCCATCGCACCCGATTTGATCAGCGCTTCGAGTACCCGTTTGTTCACTTTGGAGCTGTCGATCCGCGCCATAAAATCGCTCAGATCCGCGAACGGTTTCTCATCCCGCGCTTCCAGGATCGACTCGATCGCTTTGTGACCGACACCTTTGATAGCACCCAGTCCAAAGAGGATGGCAGGCGTACCGTCATGATCGGAGGGGCTGAACTCGATCAAAGAGTGTGTGATGGATGGCGGCAAAAGATCGAGTCCGAGACGTTTGACCTCATCGACATACTTGACGACTTTGTCGGTATTGTCCGCTTCGGAAGTGAGCAGCGCAGACATGAACTCCTGCGGGTAGTAGGCTTTCAGATAGGCGGTCTCGAAGGTGATCATCGCATAGGCTGCGGAGTGGGATTTGTTAAAACCGTACCCTGCAAACTTGACGATCAGATCGAAGAGCTCTTCCGCTTTGGCACGGTCGAAGCCCTTCTTTTGTGCACCGTCGGCGAACTCCCCTTTGAGTCTGTCCATCTCCTCTTTGATCTTTTTACCCATCGCACGACGGACGACATCCGCCCCGCCGAGGCTGAACCCGCCGATCGTCTGCACGATCTGCATAACCTGTTCCTGATAGACGATGACCCCGTAGGTCGGTTTGAGGATCGGTTCGAGTTCCGGAAACATATAGGTGATCTGAGAGCGTCCGTGCTTCCTGTCGATAAAGTCATCGAGCATTCCGGACTCCATCGGTCCGGGTCGGTAGAGTGCCAGAACCGCGATGATATCCTCAAAGTTGTTCGGTCTGAGTCTCTCGTTCAGACTCTGCATACCCTCCGATTCGATCTGGAAGAGTCCTACCGTCGCACCGCTTTGGATCAGCTCGTAGATCTTCGGATCGTCAAAGTCCACATTGTTGAAGTTGATCTCTACGTTATGATTTCGCTTGACCAGTTTCAGCGCATCGTCGATCACCGTCAGGGTTTTGAGACCGAGGAAGTCAAACTTGATCAGATCGACATCTTCGAGATACTTCAGGGAGTACTGCGTGACGAGGTGATCCTCCCCGGCAGGTCGGTAGAGCGGTGCTTTGTGCCACAGCTCTTCGTTGCTCATGACCACACCCGCGGCGTGCATACCGGAGTTTCGGTTCAGCCCCTCCAGCGCCAGCGCAAAATCCCAGACACGTTTTGCCTGTGCATTGCTGCTGATGAGCTCTTTGATCTTCGGCTCTTTTTTATACGCCTCTTCCAGTGTGATACCCAGCTCATCGGGGATCAGTTTCGCCATCTTGTCCGCTTCGGCATAGGGCATCGCCATGACACGGGCGACATCACGGATGACACCTTTGGCGAGCAGCTTACCGAAAGTGATGACCTGCGCGACGTTGTAACGCCCGTACTTTTCGACCACATAGTCGATCGACTCCCCTCTTCGCTTCTGGCAGAAATCGACGTCGATATCCGGCATACTGACACGTTCCGGATTCAAAAAACGCTCAAAGAGCAGGTTGTACTTCATCGGGTCGATATCGGTGATCTCCAGACAAAACGCCACCAGACTTCCCGCCGCAGAACCACGCCCCGGTCCCACCGGAATCCCTTTTGCCTTGGCATCACGGATAAAATCCCATACGATCAGCATATATCCGGGAAACTTCATGGAGTTGATGATATCCATCTCGAACTCCAGCCGCTCTTCATACTCTTTGTGCTTCTCGGGCGGCACCAGCTGAAGCCTCTTTTTCAGTCCCTCTTTGCATTTGTAGACAAAATAGTCCGCATCGTTGTCAAAGTCGAGCCCCTCCGCCTCGGCATACTCTTTGACAAATTTGAAGTTCGGCGGTGTCGGATTTCCCAGTTTGATTTCCAGATTGCATTTGTCGACGATCTCCTGTGTATTTTCGATCGCTTCGGGGATATCCGCAAAGAGTGCCGCCATCTCTTCGGGTGACTTGACGAAAAACTCATGCACACTGTGACGCAGACGCTTGGGGTCGTCGAACTCTTTATTCATCGCGATACACATGAAGGCTTCATGTGCATCTGCATACTGCTGTTCGAGGTAGTGGGTGTCATTGGTGGCGATCAGTTTGATACCGGTCTCCAGAGAGAGCTGTATCAGCGGTTCGTCGATAAACTGCTGATCCAAAATCCCGTGGCGCATGATCTCCAGGTAAAAATCCTCCCCGAAGATATCCTGATACTCCAGTGCGATCTCTTTGGCTCTCTCGTACCCTTTGGCGCCGTTTTTGACGTTGCGTTCGCTGTTGGTATTGAGATGCCAGTTGACCTCTCCCTGCAAACAGGCGGCGGAACAGATGAGTCCTTCGCTGTGTTCACGAAGCAGCTTTTTGTTGATCCTCGGATAGTAGTAGAAGCCGTGGATATAACTCATGGAACTGAGATACATGAGGTTTTTGTAACCGACTTCGTTTTTGGCGTAGAGACAGAGGTGATAGCGCTGTTTGGTCGTTCTGTCACCCAGTTCATCCTGGTTGTGTATATAGGCTTCCATCCCGATGATCGGCTTGATCCCCTCTTTGCGCATCGTCTGGTAAAAGTCGATCGCGCCGAACATATTGCCGTGGTCGGTGATGGCGACACTATCCATACCGAGCTGTTTCACTTTTTTGGCAAGCTGTTTGATCTTGTTTGCACCGTCCAGAAGCGAATACTCCGTGTGCAGATGAAGATGTGTAAATTTGATATCGCTCATTTGAGAAAGACCCCCGTCCTATTTATAAAAATGATACAGAATTCTCTCTTGATATTTTATTTTTTTTCAAATTAGTCGATTGTATGTATTATGCTTTAATCTATGTCCGTGAGTCTGTCGGATTCATACCTGATCTGATACAAAAGCAGTTAAAACTTGAGGAGATTGTGAATGTTTAGCAAACTGATGAGTGCAAACAGTAAAGAGGAAGTGATTGATGAGATATTCAGTGCATTTCCACTGCCTATTTTTTATAAAAACAGCCGCAACAAGATTCTGACAAACAGGATTTTTGATGATTTTACAGGTACGAACAGACAAAAAGTACTGCAAAATCTTCTCAGCTTCAATACCCCTAACAGCAACCATTTCGAAACCAAAATCGAAAACGATATCGGTAAGAGTATCGATGCGATTGTCTATATTTCGGATATCGGAGAGGGTGATGAAAAGCTGGGAATTATCGTCGATATCAGCGAAAAGAACCGCGCAAAAGAGACGATGCAACTTCTCAAAGAGCGTTATGAACTGGCGACCAACGGCTCCAACGAAGGTCTCTGGGACTGGAACATCAAAGAGGACAAAGCCTATTTTTCCAACCGTTTCAAAGAGATTCTGGGAATTACGAACCAACCGCTACAAGACGGTATCAAGACCTGGCTGGATCGTATCCATCCCGATGACAAGATCAATGTCGTACACAAACTGGAAGACCATATCAACTCAAAGAGTGATTCATTTTACTGCGAACACAGAGTGGTCACGGGCAATACAACCAAATGGGTTTCGATAAAAGGTAAAGTGACACGTGACAAGAGTGGACATCCTCAGCGTATCGTCGGCTTTTTGACGGACATCTCAGAGATCAAACTGGCACAGCTGGCACTGAAAAACTCCGAAGAGCAGTTTAAACTCTTCATGAAGAACCTGCCTGCGGGTGCGTTTATCAAAGACGAAGCACACAATATCATCTTTTCCAACCAGTACCTCAACGACTTTTTCGGTGTCGATACGCTGGTCAATAAAAATATCAAAGAACTTCTGCCCGAACAGGATTACAACAGTATCATCAACACCTCAGAACTGGTACTGCGACACGGTATGTACACAACAGAAGAGAAGCTGATCGACAAAGAGGGCAATACCAAATATTTTCAGGCACACCGATTTCTGATCAAAAAGGACGGGCAGAACCTGATCGCCGGTATTTTTGCCGATATCACCGACCAGAAACTGACCCAAAACAAACTCAATATCCTCGCGCACTACGATCTGTTAACCAATCTCCCAAACCGCGCCCTGTTTCAGGATACCCTGACCAGAAAACTCTCCAAAGCGAAACGTAACAAAAGCAAACTCTCGCTGATGTTTATCGATCTGGACAACTTCAAGATGATCAACGATACACTCGGACACGACTATGGTGATCTTTTGCTGATAGAAGTGGCAAAACGCCTCACAGGGATACTCAGGGAGGAGGATCTTGTCGCACGTCTGGGCGGTGACGAGTTTACCGTTATCCTCGACGACATCAAAGATACCGCATACCCTTCGATCGTCGCACAAAAGATCATCGATTCACTCTCTCAGCCCATCAAACTCAAAGATGAGATCGGATATATCGGGGCAAGTGTAGGTATCGCGATCTATCCGGATGATGCAACCCAAAAAGAGGATCTGATCAAAAATGCGGATATGGCGATGTACTCCGCCAAAACCAGCGGTAAAAATGTCTATCGCTACTTTACCGAAGATATGAACGCCGATGCCAAAGAGCGCCTCGAACTCTCAAACGATCTGCGAAATGCCATCCAGAACGACCAGCTCAAACTCTACTATCAGCCGATCATCGATACCAAAACCAACACACTCTACGCCTGCGAAGCGCTGGTCAGATGGGAACATCCGAAATACGGCGTCATCACACCGGATAACTTTATCAGACTGGCGGAAGAAGGCGGTTTCATGGCGCAGATCGGTAAGTGGATCATCCAGCGTGCCTGTGCACAACTCAAGATCATGGAGGATCTGGGACTGAGTGTCAAAGTGGCAGTCAACATCTCCAGCAAGCAGCTGACCCAAAACCATCTCGAACACACACTCAAAACGATCATCAAGGAGACAGGTGTCAATGCACACCATCTCGAACTGGAGGTCACAGAAAGCTTTTTGATGGAAAATCTCAAACAGGTGGAGATCGCTCTTGGAAACCTGAAAAAACTGGGTATCAATACCGCCATAGACGATTTCGGAACAGGCTACTCTTCCCTCTCCCGACTGAAAAAGCTGCCTATCTCCAAACTCAAAATCGATAAATCGTTTATCGATGATATCCCAAATGACGAAGACGATATGCAAATCGCATCGACGATTATCGCGCTGGCGAAAGGTCTCGGTCTTGAAGTGGTGGCAGAAGGCGTAGAGACCAAAGCGCAGGTTGACTTTCTGGCGGAAAAAGGATGCCATCTGATGCAAGGCTACTATTTCAGCGAAGCGATTGCAGAAGCAGATTTTAACACCTACCTCAGAAGCAAAGCTTCATGAGGAGATCCAAACGTTAAATTTCACGAACTACTCTCATAAAATCTTGTGTAGTTCGTTGGCACGTTTCATCCAAGCATTGAGTGCTTCTTCATCTTTGGATTCAACCATCTCCCGCATCTTTTGCAACTCTGTCTGAAACGAAGTGATCGCTTCAAGCAGATTGTCTGAATTTTGCATAAAAATATCACTCCACATCTGCGGCGAACTTTTCGCGATACGGCTCATATCTTTAAAACCGCCGGCAGCCAGCGCGAGAATACTTCTGGGATCTTCCTGCTCCATCACACTGTTTGCAAGGGCGAAACTGACCGCATGGGGCATATGGGAGATATAGGCGGCATGTCTGTCATGCTCTTTGGCTTTCATGTAAACGATCACCATCCCAAGCGCCTCGAAAATCTCGATCGCACGGTCACTGTGCAGCAGCGCATTCTCCTCCAGATCGCACAGCACGACTATCTTGTCGCGGTAGAGATCAGCAATAGCCGCAGAGGGACCGAACTTTTCCCGTCCCGCCATCGGATGTGCAGCGACAAAATTTTGCCGGATTTTCGGAGGACACGCTTCGACGATCTTCGCTTTCGTACTTCCCAGATCGATCACCGTCGTCTCCGAAGAGATATCTTCCAGCGATTTCAGAGCTTTGATGATCCCCTCCACAGGAATCGCCAGCACGATCACATCACAGGTCTTGATCCCGTCAAAATCGACAATCTCATCCACCAGCCCCAAAGAAAGCGCTTTTTCACGATGGCTTTCGCTGTGATCGTACCCGACCACATATACACCGGGAAGACTCTTTTTGAGCGAAAGCCCAAACGATCCCCCCATCAATCCCAGCCCTACGATACCTATCTTCATGAAAGCACTCCATACGATTATTGTTTCGGGAATTTTACCCAAGAGCGGATTAAGGACGCATACTCAAGAATCCTCTGAACAATTTACTACTCGAACAACATCTGCAGCGGCAGGGTCAAAACGAAGTTTTGGGGGTACCCGCCGTGAAGCCGTTTGAGAGAAGTAAATTATTCAGAGGGTTCAATAGTAATTCATTAGTAAAAAATCTGTATAATCGACCCAACTATTATTCACTAAAACCAACACAAGGTAAAACAGATATGAATTCGTCCACATTTTTACATACCAGTAGAAATATCATTTTGGCTACATTTTTACTCTCTCAGGCAACATACGCCGAACAGATAAAAGAGATAAAATTCGACGGTCTGGTACATATATCTCCCGAAATTGCCAGGGAGATTATCGGGCTTCATCCAGGAGAGCAGATAGATGCATCCAAAATCAGCGACAGCATCAAAACCTTATATAAGCAGCAGTATTTCGACGATATCTGGGTAGATGACAATAACGGCATCCTCATATACCATGTCAAAGAGAAACCGGTTATCGCAAAAGTGGAACTAAAAGGATACGGTTCACAGGATAAAAACGAAGAGATACTCGCTGCCTCCGGTCTGCACAAAGGCGATATCTACGACGATACCAAAATCAAAAAGATCAAACAAAAGATCACAAAAAAACTCGAATCGGAAGGATACTTCGACTCGACAGTCGATATCAAACAGGAGCAGATCAACCAGGGAAGCCTGAAAACCGATATCATCGTCAAAAAAGGGGAAAATGTCCATATCAAAAAGATCCGTTTTATCGGTGCGAAAAAATTTCACTATGACGACTTCAAACCCTATATCGCCAACAAAGAGGCGCAGACACTGGGCTGGATATTCGGTCGTGACGACGGTAAGCTGAAAGCCGACCAGCTTGCCTTCGATGCGATGCGCATCAAAGAGTTTTACCTCAAACACGGTTATCTCGATGTAAAAGTTTCAAAGCCTTTCCTCAAAACCAACTTTGATGACTATACAGCGACCCTCACCTACCATATCGATGAAGGTTCACAATACAAAGTGGGAGATATCGGATTGGAAGTCGATCCTGCGATTATCGATCCGCATACGCTTCAGGAAAACCTGAAACTTAAAAAAGGCAAAGTATTCAATGTAGAGAAGCTGAGAAAAGATGTCGCAATGCTCAAAAAAGAGCTCTCCAAGAAAGGGTATGCCTTTGCCAAAATCATTCCTGACGTACAACAAAACAGACAGACACATATAGCATCTGTCAGATATGTCATCCAACCCGGGAAGAAAGTCTATGTCAGCAATATTATCATTTCGGGAAATTCCAGGACACTCGACAGGGTCATACGAAGAGAGCTATACCTGAGCGAAGGAGAGCCCTACTCACAGATCGACCTTCAGGACTCCATCAAAGCACTCAGACGTACCGGTTTCTTCAATGATGTCAAGATCATACCGACACCGGTGGACAGAGACCATGTCAATCTGCTGGTCAAAGTAGACGAAGCAAGTACCGGAAGTATCATGGGTGGTCTCTCTTACGGAAGTTACGACGGATTCGGCGTCAATCTCGGACTCTCCGACAGAAACTTTCTCGGTACGGGTATCGAAACCGGTATCAACCTCGATACATCGGAGAAGACGGTACGGGGAAGCCTGAACTTCTTCAATCCGCGCGTTTTCGACTCCGAATACAGCCTCGGCGGAAATATCTACCGCAGAAAGTTCGACTACTATGACTACAACGAAGACTCCGTGGGAGGCAGTCTGAAAGTGGGTAAAAAGATCGGTCGCCACTACCACGCTTCACTGACCTATCTTTACGAAGATACCGAACTCTCCGATGTCAGTGACTCACTCAAAAACACCATCTACTACCAACCGGGAAGAGTTGTCAAAAGTTCTCTGATACCGGCAATCTCTTTTGACAATACAGACGACTACTATCTGCCTAGATCAGGTATGAACTTGACAGGAAGTGTCGAATACGCAGGTGTAGGCGGGGATGCGAAGTTCTTGAGAACATCGGTCGGAGCGAAATTCTATTTTGGATTGCAGGAGAGTCTTGATTATGACTTGATTATCCGGCTCAAGGCAAAAGCGAGCCAGATCACCGACAGAGGCAACCTGCCACTCAATGAAAAACTCTATCTCGGAGGTATGGGTACCGTGCGAGGATTTAAATACGGTACGCTCTCCCCGCGAAACGATGTCGATGCGCTGGTCGGAGCTAAAAAACTTGCTGCATTTTCACTTGAACTCAGTTTCCCGCTGGTAGAATCGGTACAGATGCGTCTGCTGACATTTCTGGACTACGGTATGACCGGGGACAGCAAATATAATGAAATACATCGTTACTCCACCGGTATCGGTATCGAATGGGCAAAATCACCGCTGGGTGTACCGTTGCAAATCTCCTACGCCAAAGCTTTGGATGCCAAACCAAACGACAGAACCTCAAGAATCGAATTTAGCCTGGGAAGAAGATTTTGATTGTCAGGTAGTAATGCTTCCGGAACAGAGTCCCGGGAGCTACCCTACCAACGCTCTTCATTTGTTGCCGGTGTAGCATGCACCCGATCGATATGCGCGAAACTTCCCTGCTTCGGCTGCACTATCTCTGTATCGTAATAGATCTGCTGCGCATACAGCATCTCATGAAATACTCTCGCTCTTTGCAAACTCAGATACTCCGTAAAGAGATAGTCCAGCCCTACGCACGTCGCATAATCTATCCAGTTGAAACGTATGTCAGCTCCAAGCAGTGTACTTATATCCTCTAACCTGAACGGCGCCTTTGCGATAGCGTTGGCGATATAAAACTTTTCACGGTCTGCATACTGTGTCAGGGTAAAAAGCAGCGGTGAGTAGTTTACTTGTGTAGAGAGAATCCGATTATAGGGTACCTTGTAGCGACTCAACTGAGCAGCGACCAGAGCTGATTTGACGACCGGCATATTGAGAAATATATTGGCACCGTAGAGCTTACTGTTTTTTTTCAACAGGTATGAAAGATTGGCGTTCACATTTTTAATCACTTTACTATAGACGATATCTTCGATTCGACTCTCCGTAATATAATCGGAGATCTTTTTTGAAAGCGAACTGCCGTCATCGAAAATAACAATCTTGTCATCGACATGGTTCAACAGTGCATCTACCTGCGCCTTGTAATCGATCCCTCCATAGAAAAAGCCGGGATTTTGCACATAAATATCATCCTGATTTACCGTGGGAACATAGACCAGCAAGCCTTTTTCAATCGATGCAAGCTGATTTGCACCGGTGGATGTCAATGGTGCAACAACCACTTTATACCCTTTGTGCCGTATCTTCTGTATCGCGAGTGTCAGAGCGTCTTTATCCTCTGTACCGGAATCAAACACCTCAAAAATAAAATGTTTGTTACTGTAGATCAGATAGGATAACACCTCATTTGCAACAGAGTTTGCATACCCTCCAATCACTTTACGCGGCACCAGAAGCGCTATCTTGGGACGCTTCATGGTGTAATCTCCGGGACTTGTCAACGACAAAGACTCTCGGTGCTCCTCCTCTTCTTCTCCTCCAAAATACTCATCCGCCGTAATCACCTCTTCTTTTACATTCAGATCAGGGTGATTTTGCGACAAAGCACCTGTGCCGGAGGACTCCTCAAAATCACCCATCATCACCGTTTCAGCCGGAACCTCTCTGTACACCGTCTCCGCACAGAGCAGTGTGGTATAAACAATCGCTAAAATGCCGATCCATTTTTTCATATCATAGCCTTTACTTTGAGCATATCCTGAAACACATCTCTCTTTGCAGATGGATTTCGCAGCAGATAACTGGGATGAAATGTCGGAACCAGTTTGTATGTTCCATAGTCGATGACTTCGCCTCGCACTCTGGATATAGGCGTATCGAGTTCTCCCGTCAGATAACGGTAACTTGTCGCACCCAGAGAAACGATCACTTTCGGTGCTACTATCTCAATCTGTTTCAAGAGATAGGGTTTGCACGTATTTGCCTCTTCGGGTGTAGGAACACGGTTGGCGGGAGGGCGACATTTGACGATATTGGCGATATAGACTTCGTTACGCGGTATCTCCAGAACATTTTCGATGATCTTTGTCAAAAGCTGCCCCGCCCGCCCCACAAACGGACGACCTGTGTTGTCTTCCATCTCACCGGGTCCTTCTCCGATAAACATAATATGTGCATGAGGGTTACCCTCGCCGAAGACAACATGTTTTCTGGTTTTACTCAAACCGCACAAGTGACACGCAAGCGCCGTTTTTTGCAGATTGTCAAGATTGTCGGGAAGTTGCATATTTTGGGCATCAGCGACTTTCTCGACAAAACGGGGTTCGTCATAGTAGTCATATCCAAATGACTTCAGCTGATAAAGTTGTTTCAAAAGTTTCAGTTGCTGCATAGGATTATCATAGCCAACTACGTGTTAAAAAAGGATAAAAAATCTTTTTCGTTTTTCAGAAGTCATACGCGGTAAAACCACTGTCAGGGGAGCTTTTTTCAGGATCTTTTTCGAAGTGTCGTCATCTGTGAAAATTGTACATAATCACAAGCCTTCACAGTTCATGGAGAAGTTGATATTCGGGGAATCTTTTGACAAAAAAGCTACAGGCACTTGGATGGACGTTTCTCTATCTGTTCATGGAGAAGTTGATATTCGGGGAATCTTTTGACTCCCCGGAAGTTTTATTCGCTTACGGCAACAGTTTTGGGATCGCTTTCCCAGACACCGTGTTTTGTACAGTAGCTCTGTGCCACAAGTGACATCTTTTTGCCTGTCGGTACGACATTGAAAGTCACTTCCGCCTGACCGCATGCGTTACCGAGTGTACCCGGCAGAAAATCGGCACGCGCCAACAGTGTGTCACCGTTGAAAAGTGCGATGTTTGCGATGAAGTGATCGAAATCGTCCGGATGGCAATACTCATTACCCACTTTTACAGTGACGGCAAATTTCTCACCCGCTTTGGCTTCATCCGCACAATGGATAAACGGTGAGTGTCTGTCAATATAATCTTTTTTAGACTCTCTCTCTACTGTATCGATATCTACATATCTGTTGATTTTTGGCATTCTGTTTCCTTTTTATAAAATATTTTGATAACGAAATGTTATAAAACATCCGCTTTGTATGCACATTATAACCGATAAAAGTTTAAAATAGGATAAAGTAAGTCCTAATTGATTTATATCAATATATAGTAAGCGTATCCTCCTCATGAGGAGAGAGGATACATCTTTGTTTATACGAAAGTGACGTCTGCGACGTTGTGCTGAAGTCCCAGCTTCTGAGGCGCGATACCGAGTGCCAGACCGACCATCTGAGGCAGGTGCAGAACAGGGATATCGATCTCCCGTCCCATCTCTTTGGCGATATTGTGCTGCTGTACATCCATACGCAGGTGGCACAGAGGACACGGTGTGACGATGGTCTCTGCACCCTGGTCGATCGCATCGAGCATCGCGTCACCGGAGAGTCTGTTGGCGGTTTTCGGCGCTTGCAGCTCTACATGAAATCCACAACATTTGTTTTTGTGTTCATACTCGACATTTTTCCCGCCGAGCGCGACTATCAACCTGTCGATAGAGTCCGGAGCATACGGATTTTCCCCGCCGTTGCTTTTGTGTTGCAGATGGCTTGGACGGATATTGTGACAGCCGTAAAAAGCGGCAATCTGCATATCGGTCAGCGGTTTTACCACTTTTTCAGCGATAGCATCGAGTCCGAGATCATCCACCAGTGCATAGAGGAAGTGCTTCACTTCACTCGTACCTTTATACTCCAGCCCCACTTCGGAGAGGCGCTTGTTGACTTCGGCTTTCAGTTTTTCATTGCTGTCGAGACGATCTTTGGTCATGCCCGTATTGAGCTGGCACGTGTTACAGATCGTAACCATTGTCAATCCCAGTTTTTCCGCATAGCAGATATTTCTGGCATTGAGTGTCAGCGAAAGCATATCGTCGAAATCCTGCAAATGGCTCGCACCGCAGCAGGATGCTTCATCCAGAAGTACCAGTTCGATATCCAGCGCTTCGGCGATCGCAAGTGTCGATTTTAAAAGTTCAGGCGTACTCTCTCGTGCTGTACATCCCGTATAGAGTGCATATTTCAGTTTTGCCATAATTATTTCCCCTTGAACTTCGCAGTGGAAGCTGATTTTACTAATGTTTTGATCTCATCGAGATTTTTAGATTTCGGCATATTCCAAGGCATGACAATCTTGCCTTTTTTATACATCGCAATCGCTTCAGGTACGTGTTTGAGCACGCCGATCAAACCTTCAGAATATTTCACCAGTTCACCCTCGTCGAGCAGACCGTGTTTTTCGATGGACCATTTAAATCCGACAGCGTGACGTACGGCGACATTGTCTTTTGCCATACCCTCTTCAAATGTCTGAAGATGCAGTTTGGTGATCTTGCCGATAGGGTCGAGCTCTTTGGGACACGCTTCAGCACACTCAAAACACTTGACACAGTCCCAGATACCGGGACCGATCTCATTGACAGTTTCAAGCCTGTCACGTTTGCCCTCATCTCTGATATCAGCGTTGAATCGGTAGGTCAGCGCCAGTGCCGCAGGTCCGAGGTAGTCTTCGTTTGCCTGCACAGACGGACAGGCGTAGTAGCAGTTACCGCACTGAATACAGTAATCCGCATCGTCGATCTTTTCCACAAATTCCGGTTTGACGATGTTTTCCATAGTCGGATGTTCATCGATCTCTGTTTCGAGATAGGGTTCGACAGTGTTGTATTTTGTCCAGAAATCTTTCTTGTCGATGACCATATCCTTGATCGCTCTGGCTTTGTTCTGAGGCTCTATCGTCAACTCTTCACCGAACGTCTCGACAAGATCTGCCACCCTGTCTTTACACGCGAGTGTCGCTTTGCCGTTTACCTTGACGGCACAGGAACCGCAGATACCGTGACGACAACTTCTTCTGTAGGAAAACGACCCGTCATGCTCCCATTTGATACGGTTCAGTACATCCAGAACAACTTCGCCCGAACCTACTTCCATCTCGATTTTGTCATAATGAGGCAAATAGTCCGTCTCACTGTTAAATCTGAAAACATTAAACAATAATTTCTTTTTATCTTCTTTTACCATCGTTATATCCTAGTAAGTTCGTTCTTGTGGTTCAAACTTGCCTAAAACCACATCTGCATATTCTAATTTGATAGCGCCTCTTTTACCCATATAGGCATAGGTATGTTTCAGATACTTTTTGTCGTCTCTTTTGGTATAGTCGTTTCTGAAATGCGCCCCGCGACTCTCTTTTCTTGCCAGTGCCCCTTCGACGATAAACGCGGCATAGTCAAGCATATGCCCAAGCTCGATCGCTTCCTGAAGGTCGGTGTTATAGACTTTGCTTTTGTCATCGATGCGGATATTTTTGTATCTTTCTTGAAGCGATTTGATGATCTCTTTCTGCTTTTGCAGAGATTCCGCCGTTCTGAAAACGCCGGCATTTTCAGTCATCGTACTCTGGAGTTCGGTACGAATCTCCGGTACTCTCTCCATACCGTTGTTTTTGATGATGGTTTCGATCTCCTGGATCGCATGATCCGCATCGCTCTCTTTCGCCGGTTTCAACTCCAGATGATCCAGATCGGCTGCGATCGTGTTGCCCACATGGCGTCCGAACAGCAACGCTTCAAGCACTGAGTTCGCACCCAGTCTGTTCGCACCGTGTACACTCACACATGAACACTCACCCGCCGCATAAAAACCGGTTACGGTTTCGTTCGGATTTTTCCTGACATGCCCTGCGATCGTCACCGGAATACCACCCATAGAGTAGTGTGCCGTCGCAGCGATCATGATAGGCTCTTTGATCATATCCAGACCGAGAAATGTCAGTGCCAGATCGCGCAGTTCAGGAAGTCTTTCCATGATCTTCTCTTCACCCAGATGTGTCAGGTCGAGATAGACCGCATCTTTGTTAGGACCGACACCCCTTCCCTCCAGAATCTCCTGCGTAATCGAACGGCTGACAAGGTCGCGCGGTGCGAGCTCCATCTTGTCCGGAGCATACTTTTCCATGAAACGCTCACCCAGAGAGTTGAGCAGTTTACCGCCCTCCCCGCGTGCCGCTTCACTCATCAATATACCGGTACCCGCAAGTCCTGTCGGGTGGAACTGTACAAACTCCATATCTTCCAGCGGCAATCCGTGTCTCGCGACGATGGAAAGCGCATCTCCCGTATTGGCGTGGGCATTGGAATTGATCTTGAAGGCTCTTCCGTATCCGCCGGTCGCGAACATAACCGCTTTGGCATTGAAGATTGCCGGCTCGCTTGTTTTGATATCGTATGCCACGACACCGTTTACGGTTCCGCTCTCTTCATCATAGATGATGTCGGAGACATACCACTCATCTTTAAAATCGACATCCAGACGGTTTGCCTGCTCGAAGATGGTCTGCAGCAGCGTCAGACCGGTTCTGTCTTTCGCGAAACAGGCTCTCGGATGGGACTGCCCGCCAAACGGACGCTGTGCAATCTTCCCCTCCGGTGTTCTGCTGAAAACCGCACCCATATGTTCTGCCCAGCGTACCGCTTCGGGCGCTGTCTGACACATAAACTCGACAGCATCCTGATCGGCAAGGTAGTCACTCCCTTTGACGGTGTCAAATTCATGCAACTCTACGCTGTCATCTTTTGCAAAAGCGGCGTTGATACCGCCCTGCGCTGCGCCGGAGTGTGATCTCAGCGGATGAAGCTTGGTTAAAACAACAACATTTTTTCCCTGTCTCTTGAGCTCTCTGGCAGCCGCAAGTCCCGCAAGTCCCGCACCTACTATAACAGCATCGTATGTATGAATCGGTATGCTCATTAAGCCTGTCCTTTAAAAATAGAAATTTTTAATATTATAGTGGAGCGCGACTAAAAATATACAAAAAGTTACATTTTATATATTATCCAGGTTTAAAATGTTACGTTTTGTAAGGATTTAATAATAATTTCTTATATAGATATTATTTTAAAATATCCTGATGTTTTTGATATAAGCTATACAATATATTATATGCTTTCATGAACAACGGATACGCTTCGATATCCTCATCGAGTAAGAGAAGATACTTTTCGTACGTTTTCCAAACCCTGCCGGCAGCATCATACCGCTCCAGCCGAATCAATTCAAACGCAGTCGCCCCGTTGATAAAGCCTTTGCAGAGATTTTTCAGAGGATGGTCTGTTTTGCGTATGGTATGCCAGTAGGCTTCCATATCTTCATGTGCATCGTAAAAACGTCTCTCTTCGAGATCTTTTATAAAGATATTTAGTGTCTCTTGCAGATTCATATCATAGTCCCCGTGTGATAAAGCGTGAGCTATTCTATGCTATACTCTCTTCATGAAAGATAAAGAGAGTTATTTTATCAACCAGTTCCCCTCCCTGCAGATCGGAGACGACGGTGCTGTGATCGGTGACACTGTTTATAGCAAAGATCTCTTTTTCGAGGATATCCACTTTAAGAGAACCTGGATGAGCCTGAAGGAGATCGCATACAAGAGTATGCTGGTCAATATCTCCGACGCAATCGTCATGAACGCAAAAGTACGCTATGCACTCATCGGTATCGAAATACCCTCCGACTTCTCACCGCAGCAGCTCGAAACACTCGCTGAGGGATTTCTCGAAGCGGCAAACGACTATCACTTTGAGATCATCGGTGGCGACACGATTGCAGGAGAGAAGCTGAACATCTCCGTCACACTCATCTCACACACACAAAATCCTCTCTACCGAAGAGGCGTACAAAAGGGGGATCTCACAGCCTATACCGGCAGACTCGGCAGTGTCGGAAGAGATCTGCGGAGACTGCTC
Source organism: Sulfurospirillum sp. (assembly GCA_003978455.1). Classification (GTDB taxonomy): domain Bacteria; phylum Campylobacterota; class Campylobacteria; order Campylobacterales; family QNZT01; genus QNZT01. Next base: position 9,798 of record QNZT01000077.1, on the reverse strand, counting down.
TCGGGCGGCACGATCCCCTCCTCTTCCAGATTTATCCGACCCCAGCTCAGAGCGGACTTTATGTATGAAGCTGCACCCTATATCCATGCGGCACTGGACATCTCCGACGGACTGAGCAAAGACCTCTCAAGACTGAGTAAGCTCAACTGCGTCGGATTTGCGTTTAATCGTAACATTTCCCGGGAGGAACTCTGCAGTGGAGAGGAGTACGAAATCCTTTTTACTTTTGATCCCGAAAATTTGGATACACTAAAGAAAATAGCCCGGAAACACGACACACCTTTCACCGTATTTGCTACGGCGACAGACGGCACCTATGAGAGTGTATGTCCGGAGAACCATTTTCAGACGCAGGAGTAACATGAACCGCCTCTTTTACCTCAGCCACACCCCGCTGCATACCCACTTCACCAAAAACAGCAAAGATTTCGTCGTCAGCGAAGTACCGCTTTACGGATTTAGCGGTGAGGGCGAACACCTCATCCTCAAAGTACGCAAAAAAGACCTCACCACCTGGGGGATGCTGCAGATATTCAGTGAAGTCAGCGGAGCGAAGCTGAGAGAGTTCGGATACGCCGGTCTCAAGGACAAGGACGGTATGACGATCCAATACATCTCCATCCTCAAAAAGTATGAAAAAGCGTTTGAAAACTTCTCTCATGAAAAGATCAAAATCCTTGAATCCACCTACCACAACAACAAAATCAAAACCGGACACCTCAAAGGCAACCGTTTCTTTATCCGTCTCAAAAAGGTAAATCCCACCGAAGCACTCATGATGCAAAATATCCTCAAAATCATGGACAAAGAGGGTTTTCCCAACTACTTCGGATACCAGCGTTTCGGTCGTGAGGGAAACAACTTTGAAAGAGGCAAAGGGATCCTGGAAGGAAAAATCAGAGAGCGAAACAAAAAGATGCGCAACTTCTTCATCTCCGCCTACCAGAGCCACCTCTTCAACCTCTGGCTCTCCAAACGTGTCGAGATCAGCAAACTCTTCGACTCATTCAGTGAAAAAGAGCTTTTCGACCTCTTTAACTTCCCCAAAGAGACCATCAAACAGATCAAGGCGCAACCCGCCTTTTTCAAACTCCTTCCCGGAGAGCTGATGCACCACTACCCCCACGGCAGGATGTTCCTGTGTGAAGACCTCGAAGCGGAGAGTCTGAGATTTCACCGCAAGCAGATCACCCCGACAGGACTCCTCGCCGGCAAAAAAGCACAAAACGCCACCGGACTTGCCGGAAACTATGAAAAAGATATCACCAAAGAGTGTGAAGGATTTTGCGACAAGATGCACGGCACACGCCGCTTCGCCTGGATCTGGGCGGAGGATATAGAGAGTAACTACAAAGAGGAGCAGGCATGGTTCGAACTCAACTTCACCCTCCCCAAAGGCTCATACGCCACCACCTTTCTGGAAGAGCTGACACACCAGCTGGAGTTCTAAAGTTATTGTGAAATATAGTAACATTAAATATAAATATTAGTTTTTTATTTTATTTCTACTTGACAAAAACTCTTTTTTTCTCTATAATTATGTCTCTTGCTTACAAAGCAGGATTGTTCCGGGTTAGCTCAGTTGGTAGAGCAGGTGGCTGTTAATCACTTGGTCGTTGGTTCGAGTCCTTCACCCGGAGCCATCCCCTAAAACCCCACTGCGTCCACTTTTCCTCTTTGACAACCGCCTTTGGCGATAGGCGCTCTCTTCAAAAGGTCTGAGAGACTACTCTTTTCATCGATCTTCCCTTTTAGATTGATCCAGAGCTCGGTGATCAAACCCCTATTGCAGACCATTTTCACTTTACGTCCGCTCCCTTTGCCAAATGCCCTGTCAAATGCGAACCTCACCTGCTCTTTTGTCAGCGTTTTGCCGACATTTTTTGCAAACAGATCTCTAACTTCAGAACGGTTAATCTGGTTGATCAAGTAAATCGCATCTGCAAAATAGCCTTCAGGTTTTTTCCCGTAGCAAGTACCATGCTTTTTCCATTCGTGTTTGTGCAGACCGCTTTTCGCCGCAGGCATCACCTTTAGCAACTCCTGATAGAGCGGCTTTGGAAGATAGACTTTTCGAGTCCCCCGACAATTTTGTTTACTGCGCGGCTGCGGCCAGAGCCCGTGCAGTGTAAAATGCGAAGCACTGTAATGACCGGGCTTGACATTTCTGCACTCTCTCTTATTTTGGTGGGTCTGACAAAAAGCGTTTTGCCAGCTGATTGCAAGCAGGTTGTTGGTCGAGACCTGTGTTATATGTTGTTTTTGATGATATTTGTTGCTGTATTGAAAACCTATCAGAGCAGAAGCCAATAGTAGTATAAACGAAAATAGAGATAATTTCTTTTTCATGTTCTTTCTCCTTAAAGGAGTATTTTAACATGAAGAATTTTGTATTCTGATTACGCCGCAGGAGCAAAGCCCCTGAGGCTACGCTAACGCTGTGTTTGCTTCAGCAGCAGGCTCACGCGGCGTTTTTATCGCACATTTATTTGGATTTTTATCCTTTATATGCGTCGATCGCTTGTTGTAGCATCTTTTTCGCCGCTTCTTTGTTTTGAAACTCTTTTACTTTGACCCATTTGTTGGGTTCGAGTGTTTTGTAGGTTTCAAAGAAGTTTTTGATTTTGTCGAGTGTTGCTTTGGGGAGGTCTTCCAGTGACTCCACTCCGTCATATGTCGGGTCTATTTTGGTTACCGGTACAGCGACCAGTTTTTCATCCATACCCGCTTCATCTTCCATCATGAGTACACCGATCAGACGACAGGCGATGACAGATCCAGCCTGAAAAGTGTTCTCATTCAGTACCAGTATATCAACCGGATCACCGTCAGCGGCCAGTGTGTTGGGTACGAAACCGTAGTTTGCGGGGTAATACATCGCTGAGTAGAGGATTCTGTCTACCACTACCGCGCCACTCTCTTTATCAAGTTCGTATTTGATATTCGAGCCGTAGGGGATCTCGATTAGTGCGTTGACTTTATCGGGATTGGAACCCGGTTTGATTTTACTTATATCCATTTATATCTCCTTAAATTTTAGGCGTATTTTATGCAACTCTTCCTTAAAAAAGGTGCACCATTTTTCCAGCTTCGCCTTATCTATATCGGCAAGGTAGATCTCTGCCGTTCTTTTCTCTCCGTCAAATGCCGGCAAGCATGAAAGCTCCAGATCTTTCGGCAACTGATCCATGATGTCTATCAGCATCGCTTCACTCCCCTCCACCAGAAAATTGCAACTGTACTTTTGACGATTTTTCGGATAGAGTTTGTCGAGTACCTCTTCGATCATCGGATGTGCCATCTCCGGAAAACCCGGCACAAAAAAGAAACGTTCATGAAGCTGAAAACCGGGCATTTTGTTGACGGGATTGTCGATGAGATCTGCGCCTTCGGGGAGGTCTGCCATCCTGATGGGGTGAGGATATGCCCGCTCTCCCAGTCGATCCAGGATGATCCTTTCCGCCTCTTTGTGCCGTACCAATCCTTTACCGGTGAACGCTTTCGCCGCCACTTCCCGGGTAAAGTCATCCGGCGTCGAACCGATACCGCCGAAAGAGAACATCACCGAGTGCGGATCTTTTTGCACGAGATGATAGACATTTTCAAGCAGTGCTACATCATCTTTGACGACGATGTTCGCTTTATGCTCCCAGCCTCTTTTGACCAGTGTTTTGTTTAAAAATGCAAAGTGACTGTCGCCCCTTCTGCCGTTTAAAAGCTCTGTTCCGATGATCACACTGTAAAAAACCGGCTCTTGTACCATACTTTCCCCTCTTTTCATGACAAGTTTAAGGGCATCTATGAAAACCCTGATTGTTCAAAACATCACAAGCTTTGTCTTAGGCGAGGCGTTTACTTGCAGGACTAGCCGTAGCTAATTCAAAAGTAAACAACGAAGCATAAGGCAAAGCTTGTGATGCCCGCAGGGTGGGCTTAGAAGGAGCGATCTTTGCAAAGATATTTTTTCATCTTAGCTTCGGCTAGGATTTCAAAAATCTCTTTGCAAATCTCACTCCTTCTAAACCCATTATGAATAACCAGGGTTTTCATAGATGCCCTCAACATTTTATCCGATTATCCGATATGGGATTATACCCTATTCTCCAAAAGGAAACAGATGTGGAAATATATTTTGATTGCCCTTTTTATACTGCTGGCAATTCGTGAAATCAACCTCATGAACCAAAGCCTCTATATTGCGCCTGACAACAAAATAGTAGCCGAAGACAGAACCACGGCGACACAGCTCAAAAAGCTCATCAAGAGGATCAAACATGACGAATTTCTTCTCAAGGAACCTGAAACGATTGAAGAGGTAAATATCTCTTCTCGCACCGAAGAGAAGACGCAGAGACCTGAACCAGGCGACAAAGAAAAAGGTTCTGTGCCCTCACAGGAGCTTATGCAGATGTCTCAACCATTGGCAAAACAAAATATCACTGACAAAACTGAAACAACTATACTTCATGAAGATGAAGAGAAACCTACTCTATCTGAGCAGACAAAGCAACCGAAAATCGAAAAGAAAACCGTCACCCGTCAAGACCAATTTGAAAGTGCTGAAGAGAAAGTACGCAGGATTCTTGCAGAGATGAAAGCAGCGAAATAACCTCTTTCAGCACTCTGCCATCAGACTTTTCACTTTATCGACAAATGCTTTGAAAAGCCGTCGCTGCAACATACTCTGGGGCATATACTCCGGATGCCACTGCACTCCGAGTAAAAAGGGGTAGGACGTATGTTCGATCGCCTGAACAATACCATTTTCATCTTTTGCAGATACCCGCAATCCTTTTCCTGTTTTTTCCACTGCCTGATGGTGGATACTGTTTACTTCACACTTACGTACTTTCAAGATCGAATAGAGCAGCGTATGCGGTTCGATAAAGACAATTTTATGCGGTAAGGGTGATTTGATATGTTCATGAAGCAGATCTTCATCGAGGATATTTTGGTTGAGCGTCCCTCCGAGATAGACATTGAGCATCTGCATACCGCGACAGATCCCCAGCATCGGTCTCTTCCTGTGAAAGATCGTATCGATCAGCTTCCACTCCGTCTTATCTCTTTTATGATCGATATGTACTGTTTTGGGATGGCGATTTTGTCCGTAAAGCCGTGGGTCTATATCTGAGCCGCCGCCGATGATCAAACCATCCAGACGCTCCGCACTGACACTATGAGAGGGTGTGATACGCACGGCATTCGCTTCAGAGAGGAAGAGCATAAAACGGGTAAAATTCCAAGCCATGAAACCGCCCTTGTCGGGTCCGGTCACACCGATAAGAGGTCGTCTCATGAAGTGAGTTCTAGTGCTATCTTCAATGCCCAGTTCTCTTCAAAAAGAGAGAAAGGATCTTCTAGATAATCCAAATACTCCCGGCTTAACCGACTCAACTTTGCTTTATTTTCCGCCAGTTTTTCCACTTCGACCCAATGGTTCCATGCGTGTGCGGTATTGTGCTCTTCTGTATCGATCCGGCAGTCTGGAAGACGGTAGTGAAACGTAGGTCGCGCACTCACACGGGGATCATCAACAACTGCTTCAACACGCTCTTTATCTATATATTTAAAGAGCGGCAGCAGATCAAGAGGTCTGTTTCTGGTAGGATTATAGTAGAGATAGTCATCGATAAATCTCTCTATATCCGGTTGGTAGGAGGGATCGAGTACCATTATGATATAATCCTCTTCAAACGGGGTGATATAGGGTGTCAGACGTCTGGCAATATCTGTCTTTCCGGTACGCAACAGCCACTCGTATAGCACCAGAAATGCACGAAAATAGCGTAGCAGCACCTCCACGTCAAATGCAGGCACTTCCGGATTGATATGCAGCCCGAAAGCATAGAGAATAGAAGCTCTGGTGCCAAGAGCACCAGCCTCTCTCAACCGCTTCTCCAGGGGATCGAGCACCTGCAAATCTCGCACAGGCAAAGGAGGCGTAACAACTTCATAGGGAACAAGCTTTTCCGAAACTGTGGCTATCAACTCTTCGATCCGACGGATAAACTGTACATCATCTTCATCGATCAAGCCCAGTTTTTCCAACTCCTCTTTGAGCAGTTCCTCTCTGAGAAAACGAAAATCAATCTCCACATTAAATGTGCCGTATCGTGTATTTTTGATTTGATAGTGAAACGGTGTCACTTCATGAAGTTCTCCACCGAACATATCGTGGATAAGCGTACAAATCCGACCGATTTTCAGACCGGTAAATTCGATCTCAAAACCCGCTCTACGCTCCTTTCCGTCTGCATTTACAATCAGGGGAGGCAGGGAAAAAGTATCAGTGATCAAAGAGCAGCTCCCTCACTTTGTCAAAGATACAGTAATCCTCCTCTTTGCACTTGTCCACCATGATAAAACGGTTCAGCATACGCATAAACTCCAGCATTTTGATCTTGTCCCCTTCCAGCTGTGCTTTGATGATCTGCGTATTTTTCTCGATATTACTCCTCAGCATATCCTGACTGGAAGAGGCTATCTGCGCTTTATCTATAGTAACTTCATGTTTGAGCAATGTACAAAACTCCTGCAACTCTTCTCTCTCCTGAGCACTCTCAAGGTGGAGTATGTTGCACAAGATGGCTGCCGTCGCTTCCTTGAACTTTTCGGGATCTTTTACATCGAAAATCGACCCCCTCTTACCGATAGAATCGTACCACTGTTTGATCGTCATAAACTCCTCCTGAAATCATTTGTTACCATTATAACATAAAACTTATAATTTTTTTTTACTTTTCATAATCTATAACCAAAATATGCCGATCTACAAAAAAACATAAGGAGCATTATTGATGACAATACAAAAGGGATTTTTCACAGGAGATCAATCATACAACACCAAAGTCGCCTATTTCAGCATGGAATTCGGGCTGCACCAGGCACTCAAGATCTACTCCGGAGGACTCGGTTTTCTGGCTGGATCACATATGCGCAGTGTCTATGAACTCAAACAGAACCTCATCGGTGTCGGTATGCTCTGGTCATACGGATACTACGATCAGGAGCGCGAAGCCGACCAGAGTATGCGCGCGGCATATACACGCAAAACCTATCAGTTTCTGGAAGACCCGAACATCACCGTAACTGTCACTATCAACCACCGACCGGTACATGTCAAAGTCTATCTGCTGAAGGCGGAGACATTTCAGACAGCACCGATGGTACTGCTCTCCACCGATGTCGAGTCCAACGACCATCTCTCCAGAACCATCACCTCCAGACTCTACGACGGAAATCATGAAACCAGAATCGCACAGGAGATCGTTCTGGGTGTCGGCGGTGTCAAAGCACTCGAAGCACTCGGCGAAAAGATCGATATCTATCACATGAACGAAGGTCATGCCGTACCGCTGACATTTAAACTCTATGAAAAGTATCGCGATATTCATGAAGTCAAAAAACGTGTTGTCTTTACCACCCACACTCCCGAAGCCGCAGGCAACGAAGAGCACAATATCGACCTGCTGCACCGTATGGGATTTTTCAGCTCGCTCGATGTCGATACCGTCCGTGAAATCACCGGCACCAAAGGCGATATGTTCAGCCTCACCGTCGGGGCGCTGAAACTCTCCAAACGCTCCAATGCCGTCTCCAAAATCCACGCCAAAGTGGCAAACCAGATGTGGAAAGAGGTACTCGACGAAGGGGAAGAGATCATCCCGCTGACCAACGCCCAGAACAGACGCTACTGGCAGGACAAAGGACTCATCCGCGCCTATGATGACAACGTGGACTACGAAATCGTCTCCCGCAAAAAGCATCTCAAACGTATGCTCTTCAATGTCGTCGCCAACCAGACAGGAAAACTCTTCGATCCCGATGTATTGACCATCGTCTGGGCACGACGCTTTGCCGAATACAAACGCCCCGGACTCCTGAAATACGACTATGAGCGTTTCAGAAAGATGGTCGAAAACAGTGACAGACCGGTACAGATCATCTGGGCAGGCAAACCCTACCCCACCGACGGCATCGCAGTCAGCATCTTCAACGAACTGGTCTATATCTCCAAAGATATCAAAAATATCGCCGTACTGACAGGCTACGAACTCGAACTCTCCGCCGTGTTGAAAAAAGGTGCCGATGTCTGGATCAACACCCCGCGTGTCAACCGCGAAGCATCCGGTACCAGCGGTATGACAGCGGCGATGAACGGTGCCATCCACTTCTCCATCCCGGACGGCTGGCATCCTGAGTTTGCAAAACACGGCGTCAACTCTTTCACCATCCCGGGCTGTGACGAGACACTCTCGACCGAAGAGCAGGACAAACTCGACAACAAAAATATGATGGATGTACTCGAAAACGAGATCATCCCAACCTATTATAACGATCCGAAAAAGTGGGTCAAGATGATGAAAAACGCCATGCACGACATCCTGCCATACTTCGACTCAAACAGAATGGCACATGAATACTATGAAAAGATGTATGACTACCCATACACAGAAGAGGCAAAAGTGTTGGAAAAGAAAGAAGCTCTGGTATAACCCCGGCGAGGCTTGAGCACCCGCTTGAAAAACAGTAACGACAACCGGAAGCGAGTGCTTCCGGTCTCACATAACAGATATCAGATTTTACTCTGGATGAACTGATCCATCTCATCGACGATCTCTTCGATCGTACCCTCTCCGCTGATCTTTTTCAACAGACCTTTTTCACTGTAAAACTTCTCGATCGCATCCAGCGGTTCGAGATAGACTTTCATACGGTTGTCAAAGACTTCATTGTTGTCATCGGCACCGCGTCCGCGTCCAAGCACCCTGTCTCTGGCGGTCTGTTCGCTCACTTCCACTTCGATCACCGCTTCGAGTCTGACCTCTTTCTCATTTTGCAGATATTTGTCCAGCTCTTCCATCTGCTCTACGCTTCTTGGAAAACCGTCGATGACGACCACATCGGTCGGCGCTTTTTTGATCGCACCCACGATCGTGTCGATCACGATATCGATCGGCACGAGATTGCCGTTATCGATGTAGGACTTGATCACCTTCCCGCGCTCGCTTCCGCTGGCGACTTCTGCTCTGAACATATCCCCGGTAGAGTAGTGGGTGATGTTTTCATGACGCTCCGCGATCAGCTCCGCATCTGTCGTTTTACCGCTTCCCGGTGCTCCGATGATTAAAAACAGTTTTTTCATATCCCTCTCCTATGCTTTTCTTTTTTCTCTGATTCTGATATTGAGCTCTTTGAGCTGCTCGGGATCGACCGGGCTCGGTGCCTGAGTCAGCAGACACTGTGCACTCTGTGTCTTTGGAAATGCGATCACATCCCGGATAGAGCTGTTTTTGGTGATGAGCATCATCAGACGATCCAGACCGAACGCCAGACCTGCATGCGGCGGCGCACCGTATTTGAGTGCTTCGACGAGGAAACCAAACTTCTCCTGCGCCTCTTCGTCGCTGATCCCCAACAGTTTAAAGACCTTTTGCTGGATCTCCGGTTTGTGGATACGCACACTTCCGCCGCCGAGTTCCACACCGTTTAAAACAATATCGTAAGCGATCGACTCGATCTCTTCGACATACTCTTTGTCAAGGTTTTTGGGCATCGTAAAGGGATGGTGCAGCGCTTTGACACGCCCCTCATCCACTTCAAACATCGGAAAGTCCACAACCCAGACAAACTCAAACACATCTTCGGGGATAATCTCCATCAACTCTGCCAGATAGATACGGAAACGCCCCATATAGTCCAGTACCAGTTTTTTGTCACCTGCACCGAAAAAGACGACATCGCCCACTTTCATGTCGGTTACTTTGATGATCTCCTGCAAATCCTCTTCTGAGA
>QNZT01000154.1 GCA_003978455.1 Sulfurospirillum sp. | reverse complement strand
CTGGTATTGGTTTCGGCAATGATGAGTGGGTGTAGCAGTAAGTCAAGTCAGTATGTATTATTTCATGATAGTGATGCATATGGGACAGAGTGTATGTCAAATATAAACCGCGATATGAGGGGAACGTACTCATATAGAATTATGCCTAACAATCGGCTTTCGATTTTGATATTTAATCATCCTGAATTGAGTACGAGAGATGTTCGGGCACAAGTGGCTCCTGCCGATGAACGTGGAGCTTTGGTTGCCAGCGACGGTACAGTTAGTCTTCCTCTTGTCGGTGTGGTACGTGTTGCCGGCTTGACTGAGCGCGAGTGTGCCGATTTGTTAACGAGAGAGTATGCTCGTTATTTGAAAAATGCACATGTTACTGTAGAGGTATTGAATAAAAGAGTTATCGTTCTTGGCGAAGTGAACAATCCAGGGCAGGTAAACATTATTGAAGAGACGACAAATCTTTTAGAAGTGCTAGGTCGCACAGGTGGTTTGAGCGATTATGCACAACGCAATCACATTATGATTATCAGAGGTACGGAAAAAAATCCTCAGGTAAAGTTTGTAGATCTTACCAAAGTAAGCTCCTTGACATCCGGCAGTTTGAGAGTCTATCCAAATGATGTTATTTATGTATTGCCAAATGAATTGAGACGTAGAAATCTTGCTATTGCTGAGGCTGTACCGGGTATCGATCTGGCACAGAGAATACTGGGAGCGTTGTATACCGGAAAATATTTGACAAATACGCGAATATTTAATGTGAATCATCCTGAACAAGCTGTTCAGCAGATTCAACCATAAGTAGAGGAAAGGGATTTTAGATATGGAAACGACAGGAAAAAAAATATCAAAACTTGAAGATGCAGCTGATATTAAAAGGTTTTTGGCAATCTTCAATAAAAATAAAGCTTTAAGTCTCTTTATTGTTGCACTTTTCTTTATTGGTGGGCTTTTTTATGCATATTTTACACCTCCTACGTATGAAACATATGCAACGATTGAAGTGAGCAATGATAACCTGGATCTAAGTCTGGATAATGTTGTCAGAGGCGGAAAGATTGATAATGAAGCGACATTGATCGATACTGAAGTGGAGATTCTAAAATCGCGCTCGTTGATTGAAAAAGCTTTGGAAGATGTCGGGTTTCAAATTCGCTATTTTACGTTTAATAACTATAAGCAGATCGAACTTTATAAAAATACACCTGTTGAAGTAGCAGAGTTAAAGGTGAAAAATCCGTTGGTTTACGGCACAAAGTTTGTGATTGAACCGATTAATGACCAAAAATTCAAGCTCTACACAGATCATGGCGGTGTACTCTCTTCCATTAAAAAATCGCTGGCTTCCCTGCTTGGTAAAAGGAATAACGAAATTTCCTATTCAGGAGTTCATGAATTTGGTGAACGCATTGACAATAACTATTTCTCTTTGGTAATAAAGAAAAAAGGAACACTGGTTAATAGCAAGTACGCATTTATTATTTTGAATAAAGATCGTGCGATAGATGAAGTATCTCATAATTTGAATGTCTTCCCTATATCAAAAAACGGTTCAGTTATCAAGTTGATATATCAGGATAGTGTTGCGCAGCGTGCCAAAGATTTTCTTGATCACTTGATCGATAAATATATGGAGCAAAGTATTCATAAAAAGACTTCTAAAGCTTCTACTGCACTTAATTTTGTTGATGAGCAGTTAAAAGAGGTTAGTAGTAAACTTACCGAAGCGGCTATAAAACTTGAAAATTTCAAGGAAGAGAACAACCTGGTAGATATCAAGACAGAATCGCAGGTGATTTTGACAAATCAAAGTCAGGTGAAAGCAGAACTTGAAAAGGTTAAAGTTCAGGAGAGCGCATTTAACGCATTGTACAATGAATTTAAAACAGGCAACTATGGTGCTGTCTCTTCACTTGCAAAAGATTATCCGGTACTGGCTTCACTGTTGAATGATTTGCAGAAAGCCAAATCTAAAAAAATCTCGTTGTCGGCAAAATTTACAGAAGAGCATCCGGATGTGCAGAAGGTTAATGAGGAAATAGACGATATTCGTATGGCACTTGAGAGTGCGATTGAGAGTATCAGTGATTCGATCAGTGAAAAGCGAAGGTCACTGGAAGATGCCCTATATAACGGTGAAACAACACTCTTGAAGTTTCCTGAAAAAGAGCGTGAATTAGCTGCACTACAGCGTAAGTATAAAGTACTCGAGCAGACGTATGAATTTTTGTTGCAGAAGCAGGCGGAGATGTCAATCAATAAAGCGTCAACCGTTTCCGGTAATCGTATACTTGACAGAGCTGTTTTGCCTATAAAACCTGTTAAACCGAATATACCGATGATATTGCTTACCAGTTTGTTACTGGGCTTCATTGTTGCTATGATGGTTGCTTATTTGAGAGAGATACTCGATGATAAGATCAAAACACGTGAAGATGTCGTCAGCAATACGAGAATACCTTTTTACGGTGTGATTCCGCAGGTGCGCTCGGCAGATAAAATGTTCACGATAGAGGATCAGCAGTCTGTGGCAAGTGAGGCGCTGCGTCTGATCCGTACTAACCTGGAGTTTATTCCGACAGAAAACAAGAGCAAAGTGATTGTGGTAAGTTCGACCGTACCGGGTGAAGGTAAAACCACGATTGCAACTAATCTGGCTGCTGTTTTTGGCATGAGCGACAAAAAGACAATTGTTCTCTCACTGGATATGCGCCGTCCAATGCTGCACAGGGTATTTGGTCTGACAAACAAGATCGGTATGAGTACAGTGCTTTCAAAGAACAATACGCTTAAAGAGGTGATCTGGGAGCATAAAAAGATTAAAAATCTTGATATTATTACTTCCGGACCTATTCCTCCAAATCCTTCGGAGCTGATGCAGTCAGGGAAAATTGATGAGATTATTAACGAGTTGAGAAAAGAGTATGACTATATTATTATCGATGCACCGCCGATGGGTATGGTGACAGATGCGTTATTGTTGATGAAACTTGCTGACATCTCTTTGATTGTGTTCAGATCTGAGTATTCTGAAAAAGAGTATATTAAATCTCTGGAAGATATGATACGTTCATATCATATTCAAAATGTGGGTATTGTATTAAATAGTGTGAAGCCTAAGAATATGTCTCAGAGTTTCTTTAAATATAGTTATACATATAAATAATAAACCTTTGGGAAAGTAAGGAAGCTAGGATGGTAGATGGTATAGAAATTGGACTAACTTTCCTTCTTTCCCTTTTGTTTGTATATACCATTACCAAAATATCTGAGCATATGGGTATGATCGACATACCAAATGAACGAAGCTCACATATTAACCCTATCCCGCGGGGGGCGGGGGTTGGTATTTTTCTTGCCTTCATTATCGTCTTGCTACTGTTTCATATGCCTTTTGTTCTCAAATACAAAGGTTTCATTCTGGGATCTTTATTGATTTTTTTGACAGGTGTATATGATGACAATCGCAGTGTCTCGCCCAAAGTAAAATTTATTGCTATTATAATCGCAACACTCTTGATCTATTTTCTGGATGATATGAAAATAGGTACATTGGGCGTGTGGTTTGGTCATGAGATCATTTTGCCTGCATATATTGCTTTGCCGGTCACTGTTATCGCTGTCGTCGGTTTTACCAATGCAATGAATCTTATTGACGGTCTTGACGGTCTCTCTGGAAGTGTTGCAATTGTTATTTTTGGTGCATTCTATTATCTCGGTCTTATGCATCATGATACGTTTATTATGACTGTTTCCATTCTGATGATAGCTGCAATCATCGCATTTCTCTTTTTTAACTGGCATCCCGCAATGATTTTCATGGGAGATAGCGGTTCACTTATTTTAGGTTTCACGATAGCTGTTGTAGCGATTAAATCGATCTCTTATGTCAGTATTACATCTGTATTGTTCTTGACTGCAATTCCTATTATAGATACACTTACGGTGATGGTCAGGAGGATACAGCGTAGTCTTTCGCCGTTTAATCCTGACAAAACACATCTGCATCATAAGGTATTGCGATGGAAAGGTGGCGTTGACAATGCCGTTGTTTTAATTGTACTGATTCAATTTATATTTTCGGTTATGGGCTTGGCGCTACGCAGACAGCCCGATAATATTGTCTTTTTCATTTTCTTTGTTATTTTGATACTGGCATTTACTGTTTTGGATGAGAGAGCAGTTGCCAGAGAGAGAACGATTATTACCAGGATTCGCAAAAGCGGCATACAAATCAAAAAAAAGTATCTGAACAAAAATATAATATTCTCTGCATTGATTATATCAATTCTGGTTTTGCTATATATGAAGTTGATATAACACTCCATATTTTACAAAACTTTTGTTATACTCACGCAAATTTAGTCATTCACAACAGGAATAAAAATGGTTTATGAACACGAGATTCCCAGTCTCACACGGCTCTACTTCGGTAAGAGTGCACAGTTAAAAAGAAAGATTGAAGCGGTCGCAAGCGATATACTATCGCAGCAGAAATACGAAGAGATTGTTACGCCGCTGCTTACCTATCATCAGCATGAATCTCTGGATGAAAAAGAGCTGATCCGCTTTTCTGACAGCCAAAATCATATCATCACACTCAGAGCGGACAGTACGATCGATGTGGTACGTATTATCACCAGAAGACTGGGGCGAAGTGTCGTGCAGAATAAGTGGTTTTATATTCAACCGGTTTTTCGCTATCCCTCTCATGAACAGTATCAGATAGGGGCAGAATGTATCAACGAGTCTGATCTCTCAGTCGCTATCAATGACAGTATTAAAATTTTAGATCAGTTGGCGCAAAAGCCGTTATTGCAAATCTCAAATATCAATATCCCCCGCCTGATCGCTAAAAAACTCGGTATTGAGCTGGAAGTCTTTAAAGCAGCTAATCTGGAAGCGTTGTTGAAACTCAATCTCCCATGGCTTAGCAAGCTGGCATATTTACAGGATATCGATGCCATCGACGATGTTATCTCTGAAGTGGATGAAGAGTTGCAAACGGAACTTGAAAAGATAAAATCCCTTGTGCAAAAAATATCGTATGACAATATAGTAATAGCACCGCTCTATTATGCCAAAATGAACTATTACGATCATCTCTTTTTTCGATATATCGCAGGCAATAAAACCCTGGGAACGGGCGGTAACTATAGATATAAAGATGTGGATTCGACAGGATTTGCGCTATATACAGACAATATTATAGAGGAATTGATAAAAGAATGATAAAAGAGTTAAAAGCAGATTTGATAGTAGGGCTCCAGTGGGGTGATGAAGGGAAAGGGAAAATCGTAGATCATATGGCGCAGACACATGATGTGGTATGTCGTTTTGCAGGAGGGCACAATGCGGGACACACTATTGTCGTCGATGGTGTAAAGTATGCCTTGCATCTGATTCCTTCAGGTGTTCTGAATCCTGAGGCGATCAATATCATCGGCAATGGTGTTGTTTTAAGCCCGGAAAATCTGATCGACAAAGAGTTGAAACAGTTCGACAATCTCAAAGGCAGACTTTTTATCAGTGACAAAGCGCACCTGCTTCTGCCATATCATGCGATGATCGATCAGGGCAAAGAGAGACTGCGTAAAAAAGCGATCGGAACGACAGGCAAGGGTATCGGACCTGCCTATGCGGACAAAATCCAGAGAACCGGACATAGGGTAGGGGAGCTCCAGCATCCTGATCGACTGGCAGAGAAGATTTTGCACTATTTTGAAGATAACCGGATTTTGTTTGAGGCTATGGAGATAGAGACACCGTCCAAAGAGGCGCTGCTCAAGGATATTGAACATTACAGAAGTGAGCTGGAGATTTATATCACCGATACAACCAAACTGGTCTGGGAGTGCCTGGAGAAGGGGATGAAAGTCCTTTTGGAGGGTGCGCAGGGCACGATGCTCGATATCGATCACGGTACCTATCCGTATGTCACCAGTTCCAATACCGTCAGTGCCGGTGCCTGTACCGGGCTGGGACTCAATCCCAAAGATATCGGCAAAGTGACGGGTATTGCCAAGGCATACTGTACCAGAGTCGGCAATGGTCCTTTCCCATCGGAAGATTTCGGACAGGATGGAGAGTTGATTGCCGAAAAAGGGCATGAGTTCGGTACGACCACCGGGCGTAAAAGACGCTGCGGATGGTTCGATGCGGTGGCTGCAAAACACGCCTGCCGGTTAAACGGATGCGATCAGATCGCGCTTATGAAACTAGATGTACTCGATGGTTTTAAAGAGATCAAAGTGTGTGTCGCATATGAGTTTGAGGGTAAAGAGATCGACTATGTTCCCTACGATCTAGAGAATGTCAAACCAATCTATAAAACCTTCGAGGGCTGGGACAGAGTTGAGGGTATCCGTGAGTACAGGGAACTCCCAAATGCAGCAAAAGCCTACATCAGGGAGATTGAAAAAATGACACAGACGAAAGTGGGTATCATCTCCACAAGTCCTGACCGTGCGGATACGATTGTTGTCTGATACTTCATGAAGACAAAATTTTCGGAGCTTTTGAAAGTCAGAAAACAGAAAGTCTCCGAGATCGAACAGCAACTCGCGGCAAAACGGCATGAAAAAGAGGCAGCCGTTTTGCACAAACTTCAGATCGAATCGGAAATAGCGGCATACGAACTTCCCCAAAAGGGAGATTTCTCAGCGATGCAACTTGCCATCTCCGGACGCGACTATCTCTTCAAAGAAAAAGAACATAAAGAAAATATGATAAAATACTTTGACCAGGAGATAGAAAATTTAAATAAACTATACAAAGAAGCAAATATCGAATATGAAAAGATCAAACATTTACATGAAGTGCAGATGCAAAAGATGATTGACGCTATCGCAAGAGAAGAGAGTAAACAGATGGATGAAATTGCCAACCAGCTTTTTTTACGCAACAACAAAGAAGTTTCATGAAGTTTATCTTGTGGATCACACTGCCTTTGATGCTGTTTGCAAACACTCTTTTGGCAACAGATTTGATAGAGTGCAACAAAATATTTGAGCAACGTAAAAGCGAGATTTTAAGAGAACTGGATCGTCTCGATGATGAGCGTCAGGCGTTTGAACTCTACAAAGATGCGCAAAATAGACTTCTTGAAAAAAAGGCTCAGAAAATCGCACAAAAACTCCAGGAAGTGAATGCTACGCTTCAAAAAGTTACACAGACGAAGCAGGAGATCGTCAAACTTTATGATGAGCATAAGAAACTCCTCCAGGAGATCAAAAAAGCCAAAGACGACAAAATTGCAGCCACGTATACCAAAATGAGAGATTCAAAAGCCGCTGCAATTTTAAATAATATGCCAAAACCCAAAGCAGCCGGTATCCTCTTTAATCTCAAGCCTAAAATTATTGCCAAAATCATGGCAAAAATGGATCCGGATATCGCTTCAGCAGTGACGCAGCTGCTCGAAAAGGGACCACCGTTTGACAGCAACCAGAGCGAGTAATTCACTCTTTACTAAAAATTTGCTACACTAAATAGATATAAATATGTCCTTTTTTGCGGGCATATCGATAAATTTTACTACAAGGTATCTCTCATGAAGATAAGATTGCCACATGCCCCCTATATAGCCAGAAAAATTGCCATTGACTTGCTGAACTCCGGTTATGTGACTTTTACCGAAGGTGTAGATATCGTTGCCGAACGCGCGGAAGAGATTCTTGAAGAAGATTTGAAAAAAGAGCTGGCGCTGGAAGAGCGTGTCAATGAGATACTCGAAGAGAACGAAGATGAGATGGAGTTCATGCGTGTGGACAGACGCAATATGTTTTGGCTGGTCAAAAAGAAGATGGCGGCGGATTACGGTGTGATCCTCTCATATGAAGACCGGTTCAACAATGTCGCGCATCTGATTCTGGACAAGCTTTATGATGATGATCTGATCAACTACAGCGTAAGCGAAAATATTATCAAAAATGTAATCTATACATCGATCGAGAACTATATCGAGAGTTTCGAGCGTATCGAAGATGATGTCATCGAGAAGATCGAGAAGATGCAACGTAAACTGATTCCGGGTTCAGATGATTACAATGTCGTGTTCGAGCGGCTTTACAGAGATGAGTTGCGCAAAAAAGGGATGCTGTGATGAAACAGGTTTGGTTATATCTTGAAGACGGCACGTTTCTTGAAGCCAAAAGTTTCGGTTTTGAAGGAACCAGAACGGGAGAGATCGTTTTCAATACCTCTATGAGCGGGTATCAGGAGATCATGAGTGACCCGAGTTACGCGGGACAGTTTGTCGTATTTACGATGCCTGAGATCGGAAATGTCGGCTGCAATCGGGATGATATGGAGAGCAAAACAGTCTATAGCAGCGGTGCGATCGTCCGCAACTATCAGGAACGTTACTCCAATTTCCGGGGAAAAGAGTCACTGGGTGATTTCCTTCATGAACATAAAAGTATGGGAATCTGCGATATCGATACCCGTTTTCTGACAAAACTGATCCGTGACAACGGACCGCAGATGATGATCGCTTCTACGGAGATTGCTGACAAAGAGACGCTGCAAAAGCAACTGGCAGCATCTCCCCGTATCGAAGAGGTGAACTATATCAAAGAGGTGAGTACGAAAGAGGTCTATGAGCACAACAGCGGTAGCTGGGATCCTCAGAATCACACTTACCGTGAACCTCTGGCACTCGGCAAGAGAGTGGTTGTGCTCGATTTTGGTGTAAAACGCAATATCTTAAACGAATTGCGTCAGACCGGTTTGTCGGTAGAGGTGATCCCTCATGATTTCGATCCTGAGAGATTGATAGCGCGTTACCGAAACGGAGAGATCGCAGGTGTCTTTTTGTCAAATGGTCCCGGAGATCCGCTTGTTTTGACCGAAGAGGCGGCAAAAGTGCGCAGGTTGATCGCGGCGAAAGTACCGATGTTCGCTATCTGTCTGGGGCATCAGCTGCTTTCGATCGCACACGGGCATAAAACCTACAAACTCAAGTTCGGACAGCACGGCGGCAACCATCCTGTAGCCAATCAGGAGACCAAAAAGGTAGAGATCACCGCGCAAAACCACAACTACAATGTCCCCGATACGATCTGTGATATCGCGAAAGTGACACATATCAACCTTTTCGATCAGACTATCGAAGGTGTCGCTTACAACGATGAGCCGATCTTCTCTGTGCAACATCATCCGGAAGCGAGTCCGGGACCGCACGACAGCAAATATATATTCGAGCAATTTGCCCGGATGTTATGATGTCGGAGGAGTTTTGCGCTCCTCTTTTTGACCTCTCGTCAGAAGTGTCGATCCGAGCATCGACAGCAGCACATACCCTACAAAAAAGTAGAGTCCGGTTTCGATTTTCAGACTGGTGTGGATATCCTGCTGTGTGGAGAAGAAAACCACCAGTACAGCGACGATAAAAACATCTGCCATAGACCACTTTCCGATCTTTTCGATAAATGCCACCATATAGCCGCCGAAGCCTGTCTCTTTGAGAAAACCGTACGTTGTGATCAGGATGGACTTCATGAAGGGTATCAGCACACTGAAAAGCAGTACCAGTGTACCGACCAGATAGTTTGACTGGTGAAAGAGCTTGACGATAGTGCTGTAGATGCTTTTACTCTCATAGGAGAGCGTCACTTCCCCCAGCATCGGGATACTGCTGTAAACTGTCATCATCAGCAGCGGGGCAAATAGTGCCGTACCGAGTGCGATCAGTGCACTGACACCGATAAACATCACCATCATATCGAAATCGATACCCCAGAAAATCAAAATAAAAATCAGAACCGTTGCGAAAAAGTAGTAGAGCCAGACGATACTTTGATGGTGATAAAATGCTGCTTTTTCACCCATCGCTTCGAGATATTCTCTGTTTTGCGTATATTTGCTATAGATTCCAAGTGAAAGCTCTTCAAGCAGTTTGTCTATCTTCTTTTGTACAGTCTCATGTGTGTTATTGAGTGTGGAGATCTCCTGGGCTGTATGCAGATACTCCTCAGCACTTTGATAGGATCGATAACTGAGATAAATGAGTAGAATAGAGACAAACAGAAGGAGGAATATTTTTAAAAGCTTATTCATGAAGAGCCTTTGAAAGTTGGTTCGGTTGGAACAAAGCCATCAAGTTAAGAGGATCAAAGCGCGGTTCAACTGCGCGTGAGCCCTGCGCTGAGCAGAACATAGCGTTAGCGTAGCTTTTGGGACTTTGTTCCAAAAGCGTTAACTTAATGACGGTGATCCGGCGGGGAATATCCCCGACCTGACCATATGATACAAAAAAATGATTAACGTTTTGAGAACTGAGGGCTTCTTCTCGCTTTTCTCTTTCCGTATTTCTTTCTTTCTACAACTCTTGCATCTCTTGTCAAAAGTCCATGCGGTTTTAAGATAGAACGAAATTCAGCATCGAACGCTACCAGTGCTTTGGAGATACCGTGACGTACAGCATCTGCCTGTGCAGAGACACCGCCGCCGCTTGTAGAAGCGATGATATCCACAGACTGCTCCTGTTTTGTCAGGTTGAGCGGCTGCATCACTCTCTTTTTCAAAAGATCAAGACCACCGAGCCATTCGTCAAGACTCTGACCGTTGATCGCCATTTTCCCTGAACCTGGCTTTAACCATACCTTCGCAATTGCTGTTTTTCTTTTTCCTGTTGCATAAATTTTAGACATTATTTAGTACCTTCTGATTTACTTACTTGCGCAGTGTGAGGATGTTCACTTCCTGCATAGACTTTGAGTTTTTTGAGCATCTCTTTACCGAGGTTTGATTTTGGAAGCATACCTCTGGCACCAAGCTTGAAAAGTTTTGCAGGATTGTTTTCAAGCAACTCTCCGAATTTGTCACTTTTGACACCGCCGAAATATCCGGTATGTCTGTGATACATCTTTGTATCGAGTTTTGTACCGCTTACTTTCACTTTGTCAGCGTTGATAACGACAACATAGTCACCGCAGTCAACATTCGGTGTGTAGTATGGTTTGTGTTTACCGCGAAGCAGTGTGGCGATCTCTGTTAAAAGACGACCAAAAGTTTTTCCTTCTGCGTCCAGAACAACCCAGTCTCTTTGCACCTCATCGGCTTTTATCATTCTTGTTGTTTTCACAATCTCTACCTTTAGTGTTTAATGAAACGGGAGTATAGTATCAAAAAGCTTATAAAACACTTAAATTCAGTGAAATATAAGTTAAATGCAGATTTTCTGTGATTATTGTGCCGGAGTCAGCATATGTGCATCTACCATCGCTTCTACAATCTGTCGAAACACCGGAACGGCACTCTGTGATGCGAAGTAGTGTTTTTTTTCAGGATCGGGTTCTATGACTGTTACGCCTATAGTATAATGGTGTACGGAATCGTTTGCAAAGCCGAAGAAGGAGCTATTGTAGATGTTTGCATAGACACCGCGTACTGCGATCTGTGCTGTGCCCGTTTTCCCGCCGATCTGTAATCCCGGTATATAGGTACCTTTTCCGGTTCCCTCTTTTACCGTTTTGATAAGTATCCTTTTCATAGTGTGTGCAACATCTTCATCCAAAACTCTGGTAGCACGTTTGCGGTAGATTTTACGGATAGGTCTTGTGTGGGGATTGTAAAACTCTCCGATCGTGGGGCGAAGTGTGATGCCATTATCGTTAAATGCATTGTATGCTTTGAGTAACTGGAAAAAATTGACACGAATCCCGTATCCATACGATGCCGTCGCTTTAAAAACACTGTTTTTCAGCTGGTGAATATTGGGTATCGAGCCGCTGAGTTCATAACTGAGATCGATACCGCTTGGACGGGAAAAGCCGAATTTTCGCAATCCTTTGAAAAAGGTGATGGTATCAAGCAGGGTAGAGAGTTTTGCCATACCGATATTGCTGGAGTGGACGATGATATTTTCCGTACTCAGATAGTCATACTTGTGTTCATCGGTGATGACCCGGTTTCCGAGACGGTATTTCCCATTTTCGACATTGACAATATCGTTGGGTTTGATAAGCCCTTCCTGTAAAAGCAGTGAAAAAGTGATCGGTTTCATGACAGAACCTGGTTCGAAGATATACCTTACTGCGGAGATACTTGTTTTGGGTACATCCTCTTCCAGAATTTTCCCGGGATTGTAGCGTCTGGAACTTGCTACGGCGATGATATTTGCCGTTTTGCTATCCATCACCGCAGCGATAATTTCTTTTGCGCCGAGTTGTTCCTTGTATTTGTCGAGAATCTGTTCCAGGCTTTTCTGGATTCTGAGGTCTATGCTGGTAATCACATCATATCCGTCGATTCTGGTTTTGACTTCACTGTTGTTGTCGAGGATGATATTTCCCCGTACATCACGCCTGCCCTGTATGAGCGTGCTCTGGATACCTTCGAGCTGTTCATTGTAGTAACTTTCCAAACCGTATTTGCCCCAGATGGTTCGGTAGTTGTGGTCAAGTCCTCTTCTGACAAAACCTATATAGGGGGAAAAGGTATCACCTCTTGGATAGGTACGGAACTCTCCGGTTTCCCGGATACTCAAACCGTTGTAGTAGGTTCTGCCTGTATGCTCATCGATATATTTGCGAAATACCTGATAGCGGTTGAGGGTGTAGCGCAGTTGTTTGAGGTAGCGTGCGGATTTTGAGTCGAGCCTCATAGAGATATCCACATATCCGAAATTGGATTGCAACTGCTCTTTGATCTCAAAAGGATCGAGTTTGCTAAAGATGGAAAAGAGTGTGACAAAAAGATCAAATTTGTCAGGATCGATGCAGCGTGTATCGACCTGTGCTGTATAGAGTTTTTTGCTTGTGGCGATGGTGTAGCGGTTTTTGCTGAGGATATCTCCCCGTATCGCACGGTCACGTTCGACTGCCTGGATCTTCGGCAAATCAGATCGATTGGAAAGGATTTTCAAAAGTGCTCCGATGAGAATCAGAAATAAAATCGTGAGTATGGAAAAGATAATGGCGATTTTGACTTTTTTATTTTCGTTTTGGTTCATAAAGGGATTATAATGAATGAATGGTTAAAGGATAGAAGAGGGTAAAGTGAAAAAATGCTGTCATAAGTTAACGCATTTGGAACAAAGTCCCAAATGCTACGCTAACGCTATGTTCTGCTTAGCGCAGGGCTCACGCGCAGATGAACCGCGCTTAAATTCTTTTAACTTAATGGCATTAGAGTTGCCCTTAAATCTGTGTTCTTAAAATCTCTTTGTATGCACTCAGTGCTTTATTACGCACTTCCAGCATCAGTTTCATGCTGATTTCCGCTTTGTCTATGGCGATGGCTGCCTGATGCAGGTCTTTGACCTGTCCGGTTGCGATATCTCTGAGGGCTTCGTCGCCTTTGATCTGCATATCGTTTACATCGTTGAGTGATGCTTTCAAAACGGTTAGAAAATCAGTACCGCCGCCGCTCTTCTCTTGTGCCTTATTAGTGACACCAGCAAGTGCAAAAGGGGAGACAGATTGTATTGCCTGTGCCATTTATTATCCTTTCAGTAAATCGATGGCGCTTTGTGCCATCGTTTTGGTACTTTGGTATGCCGCTACATTTGCCTGATAGGCTCTTGTCGCTTCTATTAAATCGGCCATTTCGATGACGGGATTAACGTTGGGAAGGGCGACGTAGCCGTTTTCATCCGCATCGGGGTTGGATGGGTCAAATCGTAATTTAAACGGCGAGTCGTCCCGGATGATTTTATCGACTTTGACGCTCATAAGCGGTGGTTTGGGGAAATCCTGCGCTGCCGGGTCGTCGATGGGGTTTTCATCTTTCAGGTAGCCGTTTTGTTTCATCTGTTGTGTCAGCAGGTCTGAAAAGTTGACTGCTTTGAAGATCACTTCCCGTCGTCTGTAGGGTCCGCCTTCATCGGTACGTGTGGTGTTTGCATTGGCGATATTGGAGCTGATGAGGTTGATTCGGAATCGTTGCGCCGAAAGACCGTATCCGCTGATATCAAAACCGCTTAAAAATGACATTTTACTCCTTTGGGTAAACTTTGCTGATTAACTTGGTTCGTATGTTTGACAACTTAAAAAAGAGGACAAATCCTCTCTTTGGTCTGAGCCTCTTTTTTAAGTTGTCAAATATACTTTTCACGCTCCGATTAAGTTGCAAATCTACTGCATCTTACCGGAGGCTTCGATGACGCTTTTGAAAATCATCGCCTCTTTTTTGATGGCGTTGGTCAGTGCTTCGAACATCACGCCGTTTTTGCTCATCTCTGTGGTTTCGACATCGAGATCGACGTTGTTGCCGTCGTTGCGTGTCGGGTGAGCGCCTCTGAAAAAGATCTGCGCCTGTGCGCTGCTGCTTTCATCGATCGGATCCATATGCGCTGCATCACTTTTTGCCAGAAGAAGTTTCGGTACCGTACCGGAATCGGAAAGTGTGCGGGCTTCTTTTGCCAGTACATCTTCAAACCGGATATCTCTTGCCCTGTAAAAGGGTGTATCGACATTGGCAAGGTTGCCTGCGATCATCTTCTGGCGAAGAGCCCGAAAGTCAAGCGCTTTGACAGCCAGCGGCAGTGAATCGGAGATGTTCAGTCCCACCTTTTTTATCCTTTCTCTTGTCCTGTTGTCTATTTCATGAAGTTCATGAAGCACATCTTATACCAAATCTGATAATTGTATTTTAATGTAAATATATCAAATTATTTAAATAATAATAGCATAAATTTCACATTAATCAAAGTTTGTGTATCATCGGTGCAAATATGTCAGTCGGTTTGTAGTGGATAGTTTTTGCGTTTTGGTAAAAAGGTGGGTATTTGGCAACGGATAGAACGATCTTTTTTATTGCTGTTACATTGATTGCGGTCGGTATTATCTTCTCTCTTTCGCTGACGACCTATGCGAGTTTGCAGACCTATAATAACGAATTTCACTTCTTCATACGTCAGTTTGTGACCGGTATTGTTGCAATCTTCCTGATGTGGTCTGTTTCCCGGCTTGATCCTGATCGTTTTTTCCTGCCTCTGGGGTTCGGGCTCTTTTTTATCTTTCTGTTTTTGATGACTATTATGCCGTTTTTGCCTTCCAGTATCGTTACGGAGATCGGCGGTGCGAAGCGTTGGATCAGGATTGGGGTGATTTCACTTGCTCCGGTAGAGTTTTTCAAAGTCGGTTTTATCACCTTTTTGGCGTGGAGTTTTTCCAGAAGGCTGGATGATTCGCATAAAAGTTTGAAAGAGGAGTTCAAGGTTTTCTGGCCCTATTTCATGGTATTTGGTGTGGTGACTTATCTGATCGCGATTATGCAAAATGATATCGGGCAAGTTCTGGTACTGGGGATGGTGTTGATCGTGATGGGTTCAATGGCGGGAACGAGTACACGTTTTTTTACCATTACGATGGTGGGGATGATCATCGTTGTGATTGTCGCTATCGCCGGATCGGAGCACAGGATACTGCGTGTCAAGTCGTGGTGGAGCAGTATCCAAAATATGGTGCTATCGTTTTTGCCGGATAAGATCGCCGCCAAACTGCACGTTTCCGAAGTTTATGAACCCTATCAGGTCTCCAATGCCTACGATGCGATCCGAAACGGCGGCTGGTTCGGGCAGGGGCTTGGGAACGGGACGATCAAGCTCGGTTTCTTGTCAGAAGTGCATACTGATTTTATTCTGGCGGGAATCGCGGAAGAGCTTGGAGTGATCGGTCTCTTTTTGGTGATCGTACTCTTTTTTGTACTGATATTTCGGATGCTGAAGATCTCCAACCGTAGCCAAAACAGGGTTTATTCGCTTTTTGCGCTTGGGATAGCGATTATGTTTGCTTCGACATTTTTTATCAATAGTTTCGGTGTGACGGGGATTACTCCGGTAAAGGGGCTGGCGGTACCGCTGCTCAGTTACGGGGGAAGTTCGCTGCTTGCGCATTCCATAGCAATCGGGATGATTCTCATGATCAGTAAAAAGGTGAAGTATTGAAACAGATAGTGATAACCGGAGGAGGTACGGGAGGACACCTGAGTATCGCCCGGGCGGTGAAAGAGGAGTTGAACAGACGGGGTGTCAGACCGCTCTTTTTAGGATCTGCAACGGGGCAGGATCGTGACTGGTTCGGCGAAGATGAAGGATTTTCAGAGAAGTATTTTTTCGATATCCGAAGTGTGGTGGATAAAGGTGTTTTGGGAAAAGTCCAGAGTATGGCGAAGATATTGCAGGCAGCAGGAAAGAGTAGCAGCATCTTCCGAAAAGAGGGTGTCGGGACTGTTTTTTCGGTCGGCGGATATGCTGCGGCTCCGGCGACGATCGCGGCTATCATGAAGCGTAAAGATTTTTATATTCATGAACAAAACGCCGTGATGGGACGGCTCAATGCACTCTTTGCCAAAAGCGCCAAAGCGATCTTTTCACCCTATCTGGAAGACTCTCCCGTGAAAGATTATCCGGTGAGTGATATCTTTTTTCAAAATGCCCGGGTGCGCACCGTGATCAAAACGGTGATTTTTCTGGGCGGAAGCCAGGGGGCGACAGCGATCAATGATTTTGCCAGGAAGATAGCGCCGCTACTTCATGAAAGAGGTATCGGGATCATCCATCAGAGCGGTAAGCGGGATTTTGAAAAGATGCAGCGTTTTTACCGTGAAGCGGGGATCGATGCGGAACTTTTCGTCTTTCATAAAAAGCTTCATGAAAAGATCGCCGAAGCGGATTTTGCGATATGCCGTGCGGGTGCGAGTACACTGTGGGAACTGGTCGCTTCCCAGCTTCCCGCGCTCTATGTGCCGTATCCCTTCGCCGCGGGAGACCATCAGTACTACAATGCAAAATATCTGGCAGATAGAGGGCTGTCTTTTGTTGTGCGGCAGGATGCGCTGCAAAAAGAGGATGTGCAGAAAATCTTCGATGCCGATATCGCCCGGATGAGTGAAGGGCTCAAAGGGTTGATCTCCCCTGACGGCGCTGCAAAAATTGTCGATTATATGGGATATTGAAAGAGGCTTTAAGTACGATACCGGCGCATTTTCCATAGGCAACTTTAAAAATATTAAGATAAAATATCTCCAGTTTATAAAGGATATGTTGAGATGGATATAAGAAAAGCATTTTTGGACTACTTTGAGAGCAAGGGACACAAAGTCTACCCGAGCGCACCGCTGGTTCCCGATGATCCGACACTACTCTTTACCAATGCCGGTATGGTACCGTTTAAGAGTATATTTACAGGAGAAGTCCCCGCACCGAATCCGCCGCGTGCGACCAGCTCCCAGACCTGTATCCGTGCAGGAGGGAAACACAATGACCTCGAAAATGTCGGTTATACCAATCGCCACCACACCTTTTTCGAGATGCTGGGAAATTTCTCGTTCGGTGACTATTTCAAAGAGGATGCGATCGCCTATGCGTGGGAGTTTGTTACCAAAGTTCTGGCGTTGCCGCAGGAGAAGCTCTGGGTGACTGTGCATGAGAGTGACGACGAAGCGGAGGAGATCTGGAAAAAGCATGTGCCGGCAGAGCGTATCATGCGTTTTGGAGATAAAGACAACTTCTGGCAGATGGGAGATACCGGACCGTGCGGTCCCTGTTCGGAGATCTTTTACGATCAGGGCGAGGAGCATTTTCACTCTGAAGAGGACAGGATGGGCGGTGAGGGCGACCGCTTTCTGGAGATCTGGAATCTGGTCTTTATGCAGTACGAGAGAGACAGTGAAGGGAATCTGCACCCGCTTCCCAAACCCTCCATCGATACCGGAATGGGGCTGGAGCGTGTGACGGCGATCAAAGAGGGAAAAATCAGCAACTACGACACTTCTCTGTTTATGCCGCTGATAGAGCAGGTGTCGGAACTTTGCGGCAAACTCTATCTTTATGAGGAGGGTGCCAGTTACCGGGTCATCGCCGATCATATCCGTGCAGTGACGTTTCTGCTTGCCCAGGGAGTCAATTTTGACAAAGAGGGCAGGGGATATGTGCTGCGAAGAATACTCCGCCGTGCGGTCAGACACGGTTATCTGCTGGGGATCAAAGAGCCTTTCATGTACCGTCTGGTCGATACACTGGGTGAGATCATGGGAGAGCAGTATCCCTATATCGTCGAAAAAGCGGATAGCGTCAAAGAGCAGATCCGGCTGGAAGAGGAGCGTTTTTTCAAAACGATCGCTTCGGGGCTGGAGCTGTTTGAAAAAGAGCTTGCCGTTACCGGAGATGTTTTCAGCGGAGAAGTCGCTTTCAAACTCTACGACACCTATGGTTTCCCGCTCGATCTGACACAGGATATGCTGCGCGAAAAAGGGAAAGAAGTCGATATCGAAGGTTTCGAAACGCTCATGAAAGCGCAGAGAGAGCGTGCCAAAGCAGCCTGGAAAGGGAGCGGTGACGCGGCGGTCGAGGGTGATTTCAAAGCTTTGCTGGAGCAGTTTGGGCAAAACAGTTTTGTGGGCTACTCCGAAACCGAAACGGAGTCGAAAGTGCTGGCACTGCTGGATCAAAACTTCAAAAGCGTAGAGAAGCTCCAACGCGGTGAAGAGGGGTGGGTCTTTCTCGACAAGACACCTTTTTATGCCGAAAGCGGCGGGCAGTGCGGGGACAGGGGTGTACTGGAAGGTGTCGCGGAAGTGTTGGACACCAAAAAGTTTTTCGACCTCAATCTCTCTCAGATCAAAGTTACCACAAAAGTTCATGTCGGTGACAGCGTAAAAGCGAAAGTGGATGAGAGCCGCTTCGAGATCGCCAAACACCACTCTGCGACACACCTGCTGCACGCCGCACTCAAAGAGATTTTGGGGGATCATGTCAGTCAGGCGGGAAGTCTGGTCGAAGCCAATCGTCTTCGTTTCGACTTTTCACACCCCAAGGCACTGAGCGGTGAAGAAGTCGCCAAAATAGAAGATTTTGTCAATGAAGTGATCGCGAGAGGTGTGCCTGTACAGACAGATGTGATGGCAGTAGATGAAGCCAAAGCCAAAGGTGCGATGGCGCTTTTCGGTGAAAAATACGGTGATGAGGTGCGGGTGGTCTCTATGGGCGATGTCAGTATGGAACTGTGCGGTGGCACACATGTAGCCAACAGTGCAAATATCGGTGCTTTTTTCATCACCAAAGAGAGCGGTGTGAGTGCCGGTGTCCGAAGGATCGAAGCGGTGGTCGGCAGAGCGGCGGTGACACTTGCAAAAAGTTACCGTGCCACTGTGGCTAAAGTTTCCGAAGAGGTGAAAAACAAAGATCCTATGCTGGGTATCAAGCGACTCAAAGAGGAGATCGCCACACTGAAAAATGAGCTCAAAACCCTGGCGCAAAGCAGTAAAAAAGAGCTCTCTTTCGAAAAGATCGGCGACACTGAAGTCGCGGTGGATATCGTCGAAGCAGGGGACATCAAGCAGATGATCGACGAGATCAAAAACCAGAAACCATCCGCAGCGGTGATGCTCTTTCAGAAAAAGGGTGACAAAGTGCTGCTGGCGGCAGGTGTGAAAGATGCCCCGGTAAAAGCGGGTGCGTGGATCAAAGAGATCGCACCGATCTTAGGCGGCGGCGGTGGCGGTCGTGACGATTTCGCGCAGGCAGGCGGCAAAGATGCCTCCAGACTCGATGAAGCACTCAAAGCGGCAAAATCCTACGTTACAGCGCAGTTGCAAGGCTGATTTTGGGAGAGTTTTATGTCGGATATCTCCCTTATATCTTTACGGTGCATATTTTCAGTGCAGTGTTCTGGGTCGGGGGGATGATCAGTTTTACGCTGACAGTCTATCCGTCGGTGCAGCAGATACCCAATGAAAAGATGTTTATTCGTACAGCGCTGCGCACTCTGAACCGATTTTACCGCTTACTGATCCCTATATCGCTGCTGCTGGGTATAAGCGGTTTTTTGATGGCTATGGGAAAAGATTTCGCCCATCGGGATCCTGTCCTGGCGGTGATCGTGACCTCCAAGGAGTTTATCTGGTTTTTTATGTTTGTGCTCTACCTCTACGGATACTATAAAATCAAAGAGGCGAGGGAGCGCTGTCTGGCAAGTGACAGTGAACACGCCAGAGACAATGTCAAACTGATCGCCTACTATCTTTTCGGGATCAGTTCGTTGCTGGGACTGGTAGCGATCTATTTCGGTTATATGCTCAGGAGTCTTTGATGGATGCACTGGGGAAGCACATACTGGCAGAGTTTTACGAGTGTGACGCAAATGCCATCAATGATGTACGTCTGGTGGAAGAGTCACTGCTGGGTGCGGCAAAGGCAGCCGGAGCGACGGTGATAGGCAGTTCGTTTCACCTGTTTGAGCCTCACGGGGTGAGTGGTGTGGTGGTCATCAGTGAGAGCCATCTTGCCATACACTCCTGGCCGGAGTATGCTTATGCCGCGGTCGATATCTTTACCTGCGGGGATGATGTCGATCCGATGGCGGCGTTCGCGTATCTGAAAACCCATTTTAAAACCAAAAATGCAACGTATCAGATTGTACAAAGAGGGCAGCTGAATCTGCCGACATTGCAAGGGAGGAAGAGATTATGATACTTTTGGCATCCAATTCACAAACGAGAGCGGCACTGCTGGAGGGTGCGGGTGTACCTTTTTTACAAAAGGGGTGTGATTTCGATGAAGAGCAGATTAAGGCGGATTCCCCGAAAAACTTTGTCTATCAGGCTGTACTGGGAAAATTTGCAGTGTGTGAAAAAGAGTTTGGTCTGAGTCTGCCTCTTTTGGTGGCAGATACTGTTGTGACTGCCGGTGGAGAGATACTTCGCAAGGCAAAGGACAAAGAGGATGCACGCAGGATTTTAGAGGCACAAAGCGGTAAAAAAGTCTCTATCATCACTTGTATGAAGTATGTTTCGACCACAAAGATGCTGCTGGATATCTCCGCGACAGAGTATCTTTTCAAACCGTTTGACGAAAAGGAGCTGGAGCGTTATCTCGACAGCGGTGAATGGCAAGGGAAAGCCGGTGCGTGTATGGTCGAGGGATTTTGCAGACCTTATATCGATGAAGTGTATGGTCATGAAAGCACGGCGATGGGGCTTTGTCTGGAGAAACTGCTACCGTTTCTGGACTGACGATGTATGTACAGGAGCTTGCCGCACTGCAAAAAGCCAACCGTTTCAGAGCACGGGAGATTTTTGACGAAGATCTGATCGATCTGGCGTCAAACGACTATCTCGGTTTGGCGGAAGATAAAACACTTTTTCACGCAGCCGTTCATGAAGTGGAGAAGTACCGCTATCACGCACCCAAAGCGTCACAACTGGTAAACGGCTATCACCCGCTTCATGGAGTATTTGAAAACTACCTTTGCAAGATCAACGGTTTCGAAGCGGGAATTGTCGTGGGCAGCGGTTTTCTGGCAAATCTCTCTCTGATCGAAGCGCTTCCCCGGAAAAAAGATATATTGATCCTCGATGAACAGTACCACGCCAGCGGTGTGCTGGCATCAAAGCTGGTAGATGCGGACGTAGTCTATTTCGCACACAACGACGCAACGGCACTGGAACGGATTTTAAAAGAGCATACCTATCAGCGTGCGATCGTGGCGGTGGAGGGCGTCTACTCGATGGAAGGAGACCTCCTCAGTCGGGATATCTTTGACGTTGCCGATCGTTACGGAGCGCTTTTGATAGTCGATGAAGCGCACAGCAGCGGTGTGATCGGGGAGAGGCTTCTGGGTGTTTTTGAACACTACGGTATCACACCCGGGAAAAACCATATAAAGATGGGTACTCTGGGCAAGGCGATGGGGAGCTACGGCGCTTATATCCTCGCTTCTGAGGAGGTGGTCACTTTTTTGCAAAACCGCGCCAAGGCGATCATCTATGCCACTGCGCCTTCGGTTTTCGATACGGCACTGGCGATGGAAGCGGTGGAAAAGACGCAGCGGGAAGCGCCCCTGTTCCGTGCTGCGCTTCGGGATCGTATGGTACTGGCGGAAACGGTGTTCGGTCTGACACTGGAGTCGCCTATCGTGAAACTGCCGGTGCAGCGTTCTCATGAAGCGATGCGACTGAAAGAGATTATGAAAAAAGAGGGGTATCTGATAGGTGCGATACGCCCGCCGACAGTTAAAGCGCCTGTTTTGCGGATTATATTGCGTGCAAATGTACCTTTGGATAAGATAGCGTATCTGTTTGAAAAATTAAAGGAAGCGGGTGTTTAGAGTCAAAAAACTTCAGATCAGATATCATGAAAAGATGCTGGTCGATATCTCTTTTGATATCAAAGATGCATTTGCCCTGGTGGGGCAGAGCGGCAGCGGCAAGAGTCTGACGCTCAAAGCGTTGCTTGGGATGTTGCCTCATGAACTGGATGTAGTATTGGAAACAGAAGCCTCTTTCCCTTTGCAACGGGGAAAAACTGTCTCGATCGTACCGCAAAATCCTTTTACCGCTCTCTCCCCCCTGACCAAAATTGTCGATCAATTCATGAAAGATACTAATGCTGCAATAAAATATATGCAATATGTTGAACTTGATAAAAATCTTCTTTTTCGCTATCCTTCGGAGTTGAGCGGAGGACAGTTACAGCGTGTGATCATCGCGATGGCACTCTCTTCGGAGCCGGAACTTTTATTGCTGGATGAACCGACCACGGCTCTGGACAGCCGCACGAAAGAGAGTATTTTGACGCTGATCGATAAACTCCGGCAGAAGATCGGATACAAGATACTGTTTGTGACACATGATATCGATGCGACGACCTCTCTGTGCAGTGAGATAGCGATACTCAAAGAGGGTAAAATCATCGAAGAGGGACCGGTGGAAGAGGTGTTGAAACACCCGCGTACGGAGTATGCCAAAACACTGATTGCCTCCAATTTTAAGTATAGAAGGAAACGTAGTTGAAGTTTTTAAAATATTTTTTCGGTTTTTTGGTCACACTAGGTGTCCTTGGTTTGATTGTGGGACTTTTTGCTTTTATGCACTTTTCCAAAGAGGTAAAACTCGATGCCGACAAACTGATCCACTATCATCCGGAGATGACAACGCGCATCTACGACAGAAACGGTGAACTTATCGCCAATATCTTTAAAGAGAAACACCGGTTGTATGCCCCTTTTGAAGAGATACCGCCCCGGCTGATAGAGGCACTGGTGGCTATCGAAGATACGGTATTTTTTGAACATGAAGGGGTAAATTACGAAGCGATTTTACGGGCACTGCTCAAGGATATCAAAGCGGGTAAGATGAAAGAGGGCGCCAGTACCCTGACACAGCAGCTGGTCAAAAATACACTCCTGACTTCCGAAAAGAAACTGCAACGTAAGATCAATGAAGCGATACTGGCACTGAAACTGGAAACCAAACTGACCAAAGAGCAGATACTGGAGCGCTACTTAAATGAAGTCTATCTGGGTCACCGTTACTATGGTATCAAAACAGCAGCTTTGGGGTATTTCAGAAAATCGCTTCATGAACTGGATCTCAAAGAGATTGCGATGCTGGTAGGCTTGCCTCAGGCACCCAGTAAATATGATCCTACCCGTCACTATGATGTCTCTATGAGTCGTGCAAATACCGTGTTAGCGAGAATGCGCTCTCTTGGCTGGATCACTGAAACGGAACTGAAGAGATATGAAGCGGAACGCCCGAAAGTTTATAACGATTCCCTGACACAAAATAAACTTCCGTATGTTGTCGATCAGGTGTTGAAAGATTTGAGCAAAGAGTATCCGGATATCCTCACAGGCGGCTATAAAGTCTATACGACGATAGACTCCAGACTCCAGGCGGTAGCCAAAGAGGCGCTGGCGTACGGTCATCAGAAGATTCTTGAGCGAGGAGCGGATAAAGAGGGTATTGACTATAGTGATCTCAATGGTGCGATGGTTGTATTGGACAGCCATAGCGGCGAAGTGCTGGCGCTTGTCGGGGGCGTAGATTATAAACAGAGTACTTACAACAGAGCGACACAGAGTCGCCGGCAGCCGGGCTCTTCCTTTAAACCGTTTATTTATCAGATCGCACTTGATTCGGGATACTCACTCAAAAGCAAATTGACAGATATCTCACGGACATTCAAATATCAGGATAAAGATGAAGAGAAAGAGTGGCAGCCGAAAAACTACGAGAAAAACTTTGAAGGACTGATCACACTTCATGATGCGCTGGTGCACTCCAGAAACCTTGCTACCATCAACCTGGTCAATACGCTGGGACTGGGACTGGTACACCGGAAAATAGAGCAGATGGGTTTTAAAAACGTTCCCAACGATCTCTCTATCTCTCTGGGAACTTTCGGTATCTCCCCTTTGGAAATGAGTTCGATGTACACGATCTTCTCCAACTACGGTACGAGACTGACGCCGATACTTGTCAAAAGTGTAGTCGATTATCAGGGACAGGAGAAAGTATATGAAGCCAAAGCACAGAAAGTTACCAAGCCTGAGCAGGCATTTCTAACGACAACGATTCTGGAAGATGTTATCAAAAAAGGAACCGGACGAAGAGCCCGTGTCAAGGGACTGGCTCTCGCAGGCAAAACCGGTACGACCAATGAATACAAAGATGCCTGGTTTTGTGGTTTTTCGCCGGAGATAGAAGCGATCGTATGGTATGGCAAAGATGACAACAAACCGATGTACAAGGAGACAGGCGGCAAAGCGGCGGCTCCGGCATTTGCCTATTTCTTTAGAGAGTATCTCTCTCTTCATCCGGAAACCAAAACAGAGTTTGATATACCAAAAGGGGTCAGAGTCGTACGCGGGAAACACGGAACAGACTACTTCACGACGATATCCAAGCCTCCCAAAGAGATTGAGAACGTATCGTCCGGTACGGAAAACAAGCTACTCTTTTAGTAGCTTGTATAGCCTGTAGAGGTAGCAGAGCCAAAGAGTTTTGAGGTGTCGAAATTATAAACGAACCCGATCTTGGCGTAACCATATTTTTTATCATATTTGTTTTTGGTGTATTTGTTGTAGAGGTATGGGATCACGCCGTTAAATTGGTGAAGCATCAGTTTTCCTCCGACAAATACAAGCAGGTTTTTGTTGACGATATAAGAGAGGGCTGCGTTGATGATATGGTTGTCATCGGTCTTTTTGATAGCATCACTACGACCCCAGATAGTGAGGTACTCATAGTTGGTGTCTAAAATGAAATTACCGAATTCTACGGTATAGTTAAATCCCAAAAACCAGGTTTTTTCGTTACGGTCGAGGTTGACAGGTTCATAGCCTGCATTTCGTAGGTGTGTATTCATAGGCTCTGCATCATGCGGCTCGATACTTACGGTTGTATTGATTTTTGTATATTTCAAACCTGTGTAAAGATCGACTATGTTGGTTTCATAATGGAAACCCGTCAGGAGTCTCAGGTATAAAGAGTTGTCGCTCAAATCACCTATGCGTACAAAAGGAGATATCGGCTTATTAGTGACCGCATCATAATAGACAAGTAGCTTGTTTTTGTAGCTGATAACTGAACCATCGATGGAGAGACCAGGAATCGGATTGACTTTCTGAATCATCTTGTTCAGTTGTGCAGAGTCTTTGATGTCAAGATCATCAGCACTGTTTCTGACATAACCGACATCTGCTGTCAATGTTTCAAAAAATGCTGTTGGATTACGGTAAACAAGCACTTTCAGAAAAAGATCGTTTTTATTGTTTTTGAGCTGGCTATCGATATAGTTGAGTGTCAGATGTTCATAGTTGTAAAAGAGTGCATAAAATTCATCTACACCGTATGCCAGAGAGATATCAAGTCCGCTGGAGTCACCGATAGTTCCGAAGTTTGCGGTACTGCCAAGCTCTTTTTGTTTCAGGTCGAAAATATCGATAGTATCGTTGACGCGGTTATAACTTACCTTGACACTCATATCCTCTTTATCCAGCATGAACGATCGCACGGGGGCTGTTGTCATTGCCGGTTCATTGGCATGTAATGACACGCCCAAAGCAAATAAAAGACCTGGTATTAGTTTTGTTTTTGACATAGATTTCACCCTTTATACATTGATAAATTTATAGTTCTCACTCTCGAACTCCTCTTCCTCATCCGATTTTAAAAATTCTTTGAAAAATACGAAAAATATTCCCAGTATGATCGATGTGATAAAAGCGACGATGACAATCAGTGCCCGTTTTGGACCTGCTTTGTCTTTTATATAAGGAACCTGGGGTTTTGTAAGCTGTTTTACCATGTAAAATTCACCAGCCTGTGAAAGAACTTTTTTCTTTACGAGTGCAGAGAGAAGTTCATTGATATTGGCTTTAAGATCGAGGTTTTTTGCCCGTTGAAGTTCCTGTTCGTAGTAGCGAACCTGATCATCGATCTCTTTTAGATCAAGCCATTTGATATAGTCACTCATCTCCTTAAGATAGATATCGACCAGTTTTTTGGCGACAAAGCGATCTTCAAATTTTGCACTCAGGGTGATAGCGCCGCTCTCTTTGTCAGATGATACAGAGAGAATATTTTTTAGTTTTTTGAAAGTATCAAAAAGAATTTCATCGTAGTGTTTTTTCTTTTTTTCTCCTTCTCCTTCGGAATATCCTTTTATAAAGTCATAAACAGCTCTTTGGTTTGCGGCAAAAACAAGGTGTTTATCGATCGCTTCCGGTGAGAGCATGGCATCAAGCCGGTATTTTTTGATCAAAGGTTTGTTGAATGCATAATCACTCAACAAATTTTTAAAGAGACCGTCAATATCGAGACCTCCGCCGCCTCCAAGGTTGATTCCTGCCATTGCTGCCATAGCTGCTGCACCACCGCTGATGGAAGGTTTCCCTCCCTGATCTTTTGGAATCAAAATAGATTTGGATGTATATACATTGGGTTTATAGAGTGCGTATAAAATAGCTAAAGAGGTGATTAGCAGAGAGATCGCCATAATCGTAAACTTGTTTGCCCATATTGTGGCAAAAAGTTCACGAAGGTCTATCTCATCCTCTTCAAGACATTGTGTGTTATTTTGTTCCTGCACCATATCCGGACTCCTATAGTACACCGACGGTATTCATCGCTGCTACTGTCAATGTCAGTTTATAGACTATATCTGCAATGTCACCCGCAATATCGATACCTCTTTCAAACATGATCTTTTTAGGTATGATTACGACATCTCCTCTTTTGACAGTGACATGGTTGGAAGAGAAGAGATATGATCCCAGAGATGCTTTTTGCGCTTCTCCGTTGGCATGGAGGACATAAATATGATCAGCATCGGCGATCTCTGTCAAACCGCCGCATCTGCTGATATAATCCCTGACGTTTTCTCCCATAAAGGTGAGCGCCATAGGGTTCATGACCTCGCCGCTGACGACAACCGTATCGTTATAGGATGGGATGGTTAACGTATCTCCGTCCTTGAGTGTCAAGTCGCTCGGAGAGTTTTTAAAACTATCCAGATCACAGGTCAGATTAATCGACACCCTTCCGATAGGGGTAAGTTTTTCCGCTTCGTCTATCAAAGATTGAACTGCCTGGATACCTTCGGTCACTGATATTTGCCCCATGGTTTTGCTTCCCGAAGAGCGTAAACTGGCTAAAATAACCTGCTCTTTCAGTTTGGAGAGTGAACGGGCAAGACTCTTTTTCTGTAACTTTGCTATCTCTTTTCTTGTGAAAATAGCACCATACAAGAAGGCTTCGTCGGTAAATCCTCCGGCACGTTGGATGACGGAGGAGAGTTTCTCTCCGCTGTGAATGACATATGTACCTGGGAATCGAACCTCTCCCTTAATGGTGACCTGTTTCTTTTCGGACCAGTATGGAATTCTTTTGATATTTATCTGGTCATGTGCCTGCACGATAAATGTTTTCATCTTTTTTAACGGTAAATTGATAATCTGCTTTTTTCTCTCACCATTTTTGACGTAGTAACGGATGATCTCACACTCTTTGGGATAGGCGCGTTCATTTAAGCCTCCTGCACTCTCCAGAAGTTTCTCCAGAGTCATACCGTGCGCAACCGGATACGATCCCGGTCTGACGACCTCCCCGTTGATAGTCGCCATCTGCTGAGGATTGGTTTCAAAGTAGTCAAAAAGTGTCACTGTATCAAACGGCATCAGTTTATGATCAGGATCACGGTCAAAATCCACCAGTGTAACTTTTGGCGTCTTATGGGTATTGTCATAAGAGATAATTTTAACACGTTTTGTATCGAATGCGGAGTTAAGACCTGCCATATTGATCAGATCGCGCAGTGTCATGCCTTTGGTATATTGAAACTTTCCTTCATGAATCAATACTTGTGCCGCATTTTTTTGATCACTTTTCTCCTGATAAATAGTGACATAAGGGTTGACGGCGGTATCGAGCTTATTGAAGATAAAGAGTTTATCTTTGTTTTGAAGTGTAAAATTTTCTCTTCCGTCAAGCACATTTTTCAGATTGACATGAAAAACTTTCGGTTCGAGGTTTTTGTCTATACGTTTGACAAGGGCGTAGTCAAACTGTGTGTTTTCCAGAAAAAAGCTATCGAGTCTGCCTCCTTTCAACTGTTGCCTGAGAAAAGTCGAGAGTTTGATTCTTCTGCTCCCGATATGTTTTTTCCCCGGATCTATGACATTTCCGCTTACCTCTATATAGCGTTCGTCATTTTGGGTCAGTTTCCCGATATAGACCTCATCTCCGTCTCTGGTGACAAAGCGTCTTGCCTGGGAGAGGGTCAATGTTTTATACTCCACATTGCTATGGTGATTAAATCTTTTGACATAGATGCTTTTTCCGCTGGCCGCCGCCTTGAGTCCACCTGCAAATTTTAAAATATGGGCAAGTGTTTCGCCTGGTTCGATTTCGTAAATGGCAGGGGTATGTACTTCACCGTCGATGGCTATCAAACCGTATGCACGGGGTACATGTATAACATCCCCCGACTGCAACACAGTATCGCCGTGATCCCTTCCGAGTGTCAAAAGATGGTAATAGTCAATAGTATCGATAACCCTTCCGTTACGCAGAACCTCGATCTTTCTGACAGATCCGACATCGGAAACACCGCCTGCCTGGATCAGTATGTCTTTGACACTTGAAACAGAAGTTGTGTTGTAAATACCTGG
>QNZT01000053.1 GCA_003978455.1 Sulfurospirillum sp. | reverse complement strand
TGGCTTCCATGTTGAAGGTTTCCGACAAAAAGAGTTTCGAAACAAAACTCAAAGCCAGCTTCGACAAGATATATGCCAGTGAAGACGTCACGTCTGCCAGTGTCATTGACGCTATCGTGACTATCGCAGGATAATATTTGCTGCAAAAAGGGGGCTTGTGTCTTACCCTTTTTGCTTCTCTCCTGATATGCCCGGCTCTTTTGGGCAAGGGCATAACGACACAGAGACTTCATGAACTCTCCCACAGCCATTACTGGCGTGTCCTTTTGCATATGAAAGAGGGCAAAAGCGATATTGACGATGCCTCCTTTTTTCTTACCGACACTGAGCATTTTTCAGCCGAACGTGAACTCGAAGCGACGATTCAGCAGATAGAAGATCAAAATGAAACCATCGCATGCCGATATCCTGCACGGATCTATTGGCTGAAGCAGAATGTGCCGGAGCTCTTTACCAAAAAGAAGTTTGTGTGCGAGGAGGTGGAACGGCGTATCGAAAAAGAGCATATTCAGGGTGTTACACTTGTATTTCCCACGGCGTATTTAAATTCTCCTGCATCGATGTTCGGGCACACTTTTTTGCGACTGGACAGAGATTTAGCTACCCCATTGGTCAGCGAAGCGGTAAATTTTGCAGCACAGACCGATGAGACCAATGGGTTGATATATACTTTCAAAGGATTGACGGGAGGATACAAAGGGCTCTATTCTGTTTTGCCGTACTATAAAAAGATCAAAGAGTATTCCGCCATGGAGCAGCGCGATATGTGGGAATATAGCCTTGATTTATCTCATGAAGAGACGCTTCGATTGCTTTACCATCTGGAAGAGCTGGGGGGAATCTCCAGTGACTACTATTTTTTTACGAAAAACTGTTCATACAATCTTTTATGGTTGCTGGAAGCGGCAAAGGGTGACACTCACCTGCCGGAATATTTTCGGTATAAAGTTATACCGGTAGATACCATACGACTGCTTCATGAAAAAAATCTGATTACCAAAACTGTTTATCGCCCCTCCAAAAGAAGAGAGATGCAACAGTTGCTCAAAGGGATTGAAAATATCCCCCTGACAAAAAAATTTGTGCAAACTTATGAGCTTAAACTACTTGATAAAGTCAATAAAAAGCAACAAGTCAAGGTGCTTGATCTGGCGGTGCTGATGCTAAAGCAGGAGAGAAGTAAACAGAAAATAAATAAAAAAGGTTATATAAAAACTTTGATGAAGTTGTTGCGATATCGGAGCAGATTGCCCGCAGCGGAGCGTTTGAAAGTGACGAAACCTTCGGATCCTGTTTCTGGGCACAAAAGTGCGAAGTTCTCTTTTTGGGTAGCCGATCATAAGAGATGGTCTTTGCAAATCAAACCTGCTATGCATGATCTATATGATATTGCAACAGGGTATCTCCCGGGCGCTTATATCGATTTTTTCAAACTTTCGATAGTGCAATCAAAGTTTCGGCGTTTTGACTTTGTCTCTGTAACATCTCTGGCAAAATGGGATCGTTTTTTCCAACCTGTTTCATGGAGAGTGCAAATAGGTGTTTCAAGAGTGCACGGTAAGGGTATCTATTGTAGCCTTGAGGGAGGTGCGGGGATCAGTATGGCTAAAAAGGCATTCTCATCCTATCTGTTGTTTGTTCCGAAGCTTTATGCCGGGAAGAGATCTCACAGTGCGGTGGGTATGGAAGGGGGTATCTTTTACGATAGCCGCTTTATGCGTATAGGGGCGTTGGTTCATAAAGATTTTTTTGATGACGGGATTGCGGAAACCGGGTCTGAACTCTTTATAACAGATAAAATTTCACAAAATATGGCGTTAAATCTAAAGTTACATGAAGATAAAATAGATCAACATAGTGAGAGACACCTGGATGTCGGCTTGTTTTACTATTT
The DNA here is from genome assembly GCA_003978455.1 of Sulfurospirillum sp. Taxonomy (GTDB): domain Bacteria; phylum Campylobacterota; class Campylobacteria; order Campylobacterales; family QNZT01; genus QNZT01. The sequence goes on along the minus strand of QNZT01000053.1, from coordinate 35,199 downwards.
TTGAGGGGATTTCATGATATTGAGTATCGAAAGCAGCTGTGATGACAGCTCTGTCGCCGTTACCGAGATTGCAACGGGGAAACTTCTTTTTCATAAAAAGATTTCTCAGGAGAGTGACCATGCCAAATATGGCGGAGTTGTTCCTGAACTGGCTGCAAGGCTTCATGCGACGGCGCTACCGGGGATACTGGAGCAGACCCGGAGCTATTTTCCCGGACTCAAAGCGGTTGCGGTTACCAATGCTCCCGGACTGGCGGTGACACTGGTAGAGGGTGTCACCATGGCAAAAGCACTATCGATCTCGCTGAACCTCCCGCTTATAGGTGTAAACCATCTGCATGGGCATATATATTCGCTGTTTTTGGAAAAAGAGACCCTTTTCCCGATGACTATATTGCTGGTATCGGGTGGACACACACAGGTCATAAATGCACAGGGATACAAAGATTTCTCTATCGTGGCGCAGACGATGGATGACAGCTTCGGGGAGAGCTTTGATAAAGTAGCGAAGATGCTGGGGCTTGGTTACCCAGGTGGTCCCATTGTCGAAGCTTATGCAAAATCGGGTGATGAAAACCGATTTGATTTTACGGTGCCCTTAGGCAACTCCGGGAAGATTGCTTTTAGTTATTCCGGGTTGAAAAATCAGGTACGGTTGCAGATCGAAGCTTTGGGTGATCTGACAAAACAGGATCAGTGTGATATCTGTGCCTCATTTCAGAGAGTAGCGACGGCGCATCTGCTGCAAAAACTCAAAAAGATTTTTAAAAACGGGACTATAAAGGATTTTGCGATTGTCGGCGGGGCAAGTGCCAACCTCTATTTGCGGGAGAAGATCGATGCTTTGTGCAGTGCATTTGGTGCCACACTGCATCTGGCTCCGCTTGCCTACTGCTCGGACAATGCTGCGATGATCGGACGTTGTGCCATCGATGCGTACAGGCGAAGTGATTTTACCCCTATGGAGGAGCTGGTTTCAGCTCCTAAGAGTGCGATATAGATTTCTGGCAAGGAGTACTAGAAGAGCAGCTGCGAAAAGTTTAAAATCGAGTTCGCTGGCAAAATGGGTATTTTCAAAAAGTTTGCTTTGTGTGATTGCTTCTCCCTGCTTTTGGAACGCAAGAATCTGGGGAATATAGTAGTGTACATATAAAAGTCCCGAAGCGATAACGAGAAATGCACTGACGGAGGTTATGGTGTCTCTGTCGAAATTTTTATATTTAAATCCCTCATATAGTGCGACGGCAAGTACCGTAAAATCAACCAGATAAGAGAGTCTGACAAAATTTTCCGTCATGATCAAACCCTCCTGAAAACGGTTGAGTATATCGCTTCCAAGATAGAGTTCACTGTGAAATGTAACCGGAGCCACGACAATACCAGCATAAAGACCGGCACCTAGTGTTATACCCAGAAGTATGAAATATGCAACGGTAATACCTTTTGGAATGGAAGGCATAAGACTCCTTTTTTGATAAATTTCAAGAATTATAGCCGATAATAGATTTAATTAAGATAAATTTTATCCCAATTAATATATAATCAATTTGTAAGTTTAATATGCAAAAAATTATTCTTACTGCTATATAGACAGGGGACACCATGTGGCATGATGTATTGCCACATGGTATTGTTTTCTGTATACTCCTCTCTTTACACCCTGAAAGATCAATTCATGAAAAATTATCTGTTCTCTGCAAAGCGCCACAATACCACCGTGTGGTAAAATGTTTCTCGAATAATAATGTTCTAACTTATAAAAATTATTATTGTTACTAAAAAGTAATTTATTATGAATATTGATTGATAAGATAAGTTTATCGATGACCTCCCGAACAGAAGCAAATTGTATATTTTGTGTTTTTAATTTTTGTTATATCTCTACCTATTTATAATGGAGGTGCGAAATATCAAGATAGTTCAAGCTTTATTAAAGAAAGTTGTAATATAATTTGTCTTCCTAAAGTAGATGGAATTATTAAAAATTCAAAATTTTGAGAGGAGGATAGATGAAAGATGCTGATATAACTTCTAGTAATGATTTAAATTTGTCTCTAGATAAAAAGACAACCAAATCTAGTAGAAGAGACTTTTTCAGAAAAGCTGCTGCTTATTCTATAAGCGCGGTTGCTGCCGGTAGTATTTTATCGCCAGGCAAACTTTTGGCTGACGGCGAAATATGTGCGGATGACAAGATGATTGTAGAGGAACAACCATGGGCCACCTCGTTGGGCTATGAACTCAATAAACATCCTTATGGAATCCCTTCACCGTATGAGCACAATGTTGTAAGAAGAACTACACCTTTGCTCTCATCAGCCGGTGATATGCATGCTGCGATTTCAGTAACACCGCTACAGGATTTAAACGGAATCATTACACCAAACGGTCTTTTCTTTACCAGAACGCATAACGGTGTAGCAAGAATCGATCCAAATAAACATAGATTGATGATTCACGGTATGGTGAAAAATCCTATAGTGCTAACTGTGGAAGATATCAAAAAATATCCGAGTGAAAGTGTTATTCACTTCCTTGAGTGTCCATCAAACGGTGCACCTGAGTGGAAAGCGCCGCAGTTTGACTCATTGCAGTTTGTCAAAGGTATGATGAGTTGTACCGAGTGGACAGGTGTAAGACTGAAAACAATCCTTGAAGATGTCGGCGTTGATCCAAAAGCGTTGTGGATGCTGGCAGAGGGTGGTGACGGTTCCTCTATGAGCAGAACTATTCCTGTTGAAAAGGTGATGGATGATGCGATGATCGCATATGCTATGAATGGTGAGGCACTACGTGAAGAGCAGGGATATCCTATCAGACTTCTTCTCCCGGGATGGGAAGCGAACTTATCCGTTAAGTGGCTGAAGCGATTAAAATTCGGTGACAAGCCATGGTATGCGAAAGAAGAGACTTCAAAATATACCACACTTCTTCCTACCGGTAAAGCGATTCAGCACTTCTATCCACTCGAAGTAAACTCTATCATCACATCTCCTTGTCCTGAGAAACCGTGGACGGATCTTAAAAAAGGCGATATCGTTGAGATCGAAGGTCTGGCATGGAGTGGTAAAGGTACGATCACAGCAGTTGATATCAGCTTTGACGGCGGTAAAAACTGGGTTGAGGCGAAGCTTAAAGGACTGGTGCTTCCAAAAGCCTGGACAAGATTTAGTTATCTTTACAAATATGAAGGCAAAGAGTTGATACTGTCAAGTCGTGCAGTAGATGATACCGGCGATGTACAACCTACTATCAACCAGGAAAAAAGTGTTATAGGCGTTGAAGGTGTTTATCACAGGAATTCGATCTGTAGCTGGTATGTTACACCAAAAGGGGAGGTTCACAATGCACACATGCGTTCGTAAAAGTATCGGTGTAGGTGTTGCGGCGCTACTGCTCTCTTCTGTAGCAGCTTTCGCGGCATTTGACGGCAAAAAAGATGCAGTTGACGGCGGAATGACCTATCCCCGAAAAGATGGAAAGTATACGGTATATCGTTATAACGATCAAAAAGTCGGTCCTATCCACTATGGACGTGCACCGACCAAGGCTGAGCTTAAAGCTTGGGATACCGACATCCTTCCTGATGGTACAGGTTTACCTGTCGGTAAGGGAAGTGTCGAGAGAGGTGATGAGTTGTTTGAAGAGCAGTGTGCCGTATGTCACGGTGACTTCGGTGCCGGTGGAAAAGGATACCCTACTTTGACAGGCGGTGATATCAAATCTCTGACAAACCAGAGAACACCGGGCAATACAGATGCACCGCAAAGAACGATCGGTACTTACTGGCCAAAAGCATCTACACTATTATGGTATATCCACGATGCCATGCCATATGCGCATCCGAAGAGTTTGAGCTGGGATGATACCTACGCGATAACCGCATATCTGCTTGCCACAAACGATATTAAAATCGACGGTGAAGAGATGGATGATGATTTTGTACTCAGCAATGAGAATTTTACAAAAATCCATATGCCGAACGAGAATGGATTTATCCCGAATATCGATGGTCCAAATGGTCCTGAAAATGTCAAAAAATTTCTCTCTGATCCGAAAAATATCGGTGCACTGGGCAAGAGATGTATGCATGACTGCGAAGATGACGGTGCAAAGTTGGTTGTTGTGAAAGATCCAAGAACCGACGTTAGTCCACCTTTCGGAGAAGCCAGAGATCTTCCTCCTAAGAAAAAGGATGCTTCTGTAGCGCCGGGACAAGAAGAGTATGAGGCTAACTGTAAAGTGTGTCACGGTACAGACGCGATGGGAGCTCCTGTAGTCGGAAATAAAGAGGACTGGGAAAAAGTGATGAAAAAAGGGATGGACAAAGTCCTGAAAAATGCCATCAACGGAACAGGTGCAATGCCTCCTAGAGGTGGTACTGATCTCAGCGATGATAAGATCAAAGAGATTATCGAGTATATGTACTCTAAAAGTAAATAATTTTTAAGATACACAATTAGTTCACATAAAATATGATATACTTTATGTGTCCAGATTTTGGCGGTAGGTTGTGTCAGACAAAGAGAGCTTCTTTTGAATCGGAGACGCTCGGAGTGACTTTGTCTGGCATAAAGTGTGCGATTCAAAAAGATATATTTTAGATCATGAAAGGATAATATAATGGAAAGAAGACAATTTTTAAGTTTAAGTATAGCGGCACTTGCTTTGATACCTATGTCAAAGTTAAATGCTAAGGATTTCAGAAAAGATAAGCCGGATGCGTGGAAAGCTACAACACCTGATGACGCGATCAAAGCACTGTATGGTGATGCAAAAGCGGAAGAAAAAGGTGTGAAAATCAAAGCACCGAAACTTGCAGAGAACGGTGGAAAGATTCCTGTTACAGTATCTTCTGATATTGAAGCGAAATCAGTAGCGCTTTTCCAGGATACAAATCCTCGCTCAGCGGTTGCAGTCTGGACAGTACCGGAAGGTGGAATCGTAGATTACTCTGTGACAATGAAAATGAAAAAATCAGGAAATATTGTTGCTGTAGTTGAAGGTAAAGATGGAAAATTGTATAAAAAAGTGTTGCCTATTGAAGTATCAAAAGGTGGTTGCGGCGGTTGATCTTCCCCGCAATGATTGGGTATTTGGTAATAGCAGAACTAAAAAAATATAATTGAAAGGAAAAAAATGAAAGTTAAAGCAAAAGAGAAAGATGGAATCGTAAAAGCAAAAATTATGATCAAAGCTGACAATATAGGACCTGAAGAGGCTGAAAAAAAGAAAAAAGAGCCAAACTTCATCACCTCAGTTGTCGCAAAAAGCGGTGACAAAGTAGTATATGAGATGAGTGGAAGTGGATTCCTGTCTAAAAACCCTCTTTTAAAGTTTAAATTTAAAGGCAAAAAGGGAGACGATTTCGAAGTAACGGTAACAGACCTTAAAGGTAAAACTGAGACTAAGAAAACAAAAGTTAAGTAAGTTTTGTCATATAGGGCGGTATCACACAAGTACCGTCCTATTATAAATACTCAATCTGCCTTTGTAGCGGCAGATTGAGTATTTATAATCCAAAGGAGCAGGAGATAAGATGAAAAAAATATTAGTAAGCTGTGTGCTTGTGGCGTCAATGCACAGTGCAGTTTTTGCAGGTGATACGTTGCAAGACGCAATTAAAACTTTAGATACTGCCATCTCAGAGCTGACAAGTAGCATTGCAAAACTTGAAACATTGAATAAAATGCAAGGTACAACACAACAAAAGAGTGCTGTGAGTCAAAAAACCGATAAAAAAACCTCCTCCGTGGATGTCAAGATAACTTCTGTCGGTGAAGATAAAACCATCGGTGAACTTATATCAATGGCGGCAGCGGGCGCAAAAAAAGGTGCAAAAACAGATAAAGCAGATAATGAAAAACCGTTTGATTATAAGCTTAAACCTAAAAAAGTAGCAGATGATGTCTGGTGTTTTTTCGGTGCACTTGACAAACCGACAAAAGAGAATGCCGGATTTATGGCGAACAGCTGTTATATCAAAACAAAAGATGGCTATTTCCTGATGGATTCTGGTCCATCTTACGAGTTTGCACGACAGGCATATGAAGCGATGAGTAAAATCGCCAAATTACCGGTTAAGTATGTTGTCAACTCTCATCATCATGATGATCATTGGCTTGGAAATGATTTTTATAAAAAGAAGTTCAATGCGCATATCATAGGACCATCGAGTATCAATGAAAATTACAAAGACGGTGATCCGACAAGAATGTTTAAAATTCTTCCTAAAAATGCGATTAAAGGGACGCATATCATCAAAGTAGATGAAGTTCCTAAAGAGAAGAAGGTGATAAAACTAGGCGGCGAAGAATTTGTTGTTATCCCGATGGATGTTAAAGCACACACAGTAGATGATATCTATCTCTATCTGCCAAAAAGAAAAGTTTTGTTCGCCGGTGACCTTGTGATGAATGGCAGGATCACTTCAAATAGAGACGGTTCTGTGATGGGGCAGATAAAAGCGATCAATGACATCAAGAAATTTGACTGGAATGTTCTGGTTCCCGGGCACGGTTTCAATACGGGCAAAGATGCGGCAAAAGAGGCTGAGCTCTATTTTAAATTGCTTAAAGAGAGAATTATGAAAGCGCTTGAAGATGACGTTGATGCGACAGAGATAACCGAGAAAGTGAAGCTTGAAGAGTTCAAAGATAAAAAAATGTACGATATCTTAAATGCGCAAAATGTCGGTTATGCATATGACGAACTTGAGATGCTGGATGACGAATAGGTAGAATTATGAGAAAAATAATAGGTCTGGTCTTAGGCATTATTTTTCTCTTCGGTACAACGCTATTTGCAGATGGAGTGGACAACGATTTAGACAAATATATTGCCGATGCAAATAAAACCGGTAAAACGGTTCTCATGTTTGTTCATGAAGATGGTTGTCCATTTTGTGCAAAGATGGATTTTGAGTTTGATGAGAGCGATGTTTCAAAAATCGTGAAAAAGAGATTTATCTTTGTTGATATAAACAAGGACGATGACGAAACTGTCAAATATAAAGGCAAAACGTACAGTAATCTTGCATTTGTGCAAAATGTGTTGGGTATAAACTTTTTCCCGGTGATTTTATTTATCGACGGGACAGGTGAGGTTATCTATGATCTTGTCGGATATCGGAGTAAAGATAAATTTATAAAAGTTTTAAAAGATGTCAGTAGCGGTGCGTATAAAGAAGAGAGTTTTGAATAATCTGGAAATGGATTGTGAAAAAGAGTTGTCTGTCGGAAGTGCTGTAGGGCTGTTTGTCTCCAAGAAACCGGTAGATGAAATGATGTTGGATCATCAGGGTGTTGTAAATGATAAATTTTACAACAAGGCAAGAGAAAGATCGGTTTTGCTGAGTGCTGAGCAGAGTTATGCTTTAGCTAAAGAGAAAGGTATCTCCCTGGGTGCGGGTGAATTGGGTGAAAATATTCTTTTGGATTATAATCCATACCATCTGACACCAGGTGCACAGATACGGATAGGCGAGGTGACTTTAGAGATAACCCAAAACTGTACACTTTGTAAAAGTTTGTCAAAGATAGATAGCAAACTTCCAAAACTGTTAAAAGATGACCGCGGTATTTTTGCCAGAGTGGTCAAAGAGGGTATCATTAAAAAAGGTGATCAAGTATATATTATAAAGGAGAGAAAATGAAAAAAAGTCTGATGTCATTAGCACTTATCGGTGCTTTGAGTGTCGGTGCACATGCATTTACACTGGGGAAACTGGGAAATTTTGAGTTTAAAAAGTTTGCAGATAACGTGTATATTTTGCCTGGACCTCCGATGGAGCCAAACGAGGAAAATGAAGGATTTATGAATAATCCCGCCATCATTGAAGGTGAGCACGGACTTATCATGATAGATCCGGGCGGTAACTACAATGTTGGTAAAAAGATATTTGCGGAAGTTGAGAAGATTAGCAAAAAGCCTATTATCGCGATTATAGATACCCATAAACACGGCGACCACTGGTTCGCGAACAAAACGATGGCTGAAAAGTACCCAAATGTAAAGATTTACGCACTGCAACATATGATAGATGTCTCTAAAGATGGGGAAGCCGATAAATGGTACGGTATATTGGACAGACTTTCTCATAATCTCAAAGGAACAAAACCATATCAATTTCCCGAATTTGCCATCAAAAACGGTGATAAAATTGAGATTGACGGTCAGACTTTTTTGATTTTTCATCCCAAAAGAGCACATACAGACACAGATGTGCTGATTTTGCATGTCAATAGCAAGACACTTTTTCTCGGCGACAATGTCATGAAAAGCAGATTGGGAGGTTTTGATGCATCATCAAGTATTTTGGGCAACATCAAATTGCTTGAAGATATCGAAAAAGCACCGGAACTCTCACTGTATGTACCGGGACACGGTGCACCTGGCAAGATGCATGAAACAATAGATCCATTCCTGAACTACATGAAGCTTTTGAAAAAGGGTGCAGAGATGGCACTGGAAGAAGATGTAGAAGCGTATGAGATCAAACCTAAAGTAGTAGAGATGATGAAAGATTACGTCAAATGGGACGCATTTGACCATCAGATGGGTAAACATTTACAAAAAATATATGAAGAGCTTGAAGCGGAAGACGAGTAAAAGTTTTTTTTAAGAGAAATTATAATATTATAAATAAAAATTATATAAGGAGTCAATATGATTAAAAACATATTAAGTGCAATAGGTGTTCTTGCCGTTCTAGCAGCCTTGATCGGCTATGTGACAATAGGGACAAAAGTGAGTCAGTTACATCCGGATGCGATGGGTTACTATATGGATATGTTCAACAAAGTCCTGGAAACCGGAAGCTCTGCTGATGCAATGGTGAGAAAAGTAAAGATTAAAGATGACATTTCTACTGAAGATGTGATTGAAACTCTAAAGGAGACTGCGGCAGAAAATAACTTTCTGGTTGTAGGCGATTCTAAAATGTCTGTATCCGGTGGTATCAAGAAAAACGGTAAAAGATATATCAGAATACTTCATTTCTGTTCTCCGTCTGTTGCAGAGAAGTTTATAGCCTATTCTCAGGCATTTGGTGCATTTATGCCTTGTAGAATCCTGATCGTTGAAGATGATGAAGGAAACAGATGGTTATATACGATGTCAATGGAGTTGATGCTTTATGGAGGAAAACCACTTCCACCTGAGATGATGAAGATGGCTGAAACAGTACGTAACCTCATGTACGGTATGATGGATGCTGCTGCGACCGGTGAAGACTACGAAGCACCGGAAGATGAATAATCGTCAAACCTTACTTCAACAAAGCCCTTTTCAAAAGGGCTTTGTAAAGCCTCTCTTTTTTACTTATATATAGAACATATTGTCATAAAGTGCTTTTGCCCAGGTAAATAGCGCACGATTTTTCCCCAGATCGTTCGTTTTCCATGCTTCATCTGTAAAGGTACCGTTGAAGAAGGTTGCGCCTTTTTTGTCATATTTGTATTGGGACACAAGAGAAATCTCTCTATGCGGCTTTTTTGAGACTAAAGAGATGCAAACCGTAACTGGAGATTCCCAGTTATGTTTTTTCCCCTGTATATCTGCTGCTATCTGTCTGGCGACATTTTCACCTTCCGTATAGGCAGTATTGCCGGACTTTGAAAATCCCATAGGACGTATGTCACCGCATCCGTATATATTGTCATATCCGACAAATTTGTTTGTATAGTGATCAAGATTTGCCTCAAATCTGTTATAAACAGTTTTGATTGTCAATCCGAGCTCTTCGAGTAGCTTCGGTGCCCTGACAGAGGGGTAAAATGCAAAGTCATCAAATGTAAACTCATCAAACTCAGTGATCAGTGTCTTGTTCTTCAGGTCAAATTTAAGGATTTCACTATTGGGTTCATACTGGAGATACCCTTTATAGAGTTTGTCAAATGCGCTATGAAATCCCTGCGGTTTGATGGTAATTTCGTTGTTCGCATCAAGCAGCAGGACTTTTGCTTTCATCTTGTTTTGTTTGAAGTGGTCGGCAAGCAGGCAAGCCCGCTCATATGGGGCAGGCAAACATCGATAGTTTCCGCTTGGTACATTGAGCACAAACGTACCCTCTTTGAAATTTTCTATTTTACGTTTGAGAGTGAGATGCTCAGAACCGGGAATAAACGCACCGGGATAGTGCATTCGAAGTTGGTGTTCCAGATCCTTGTCACCTTTTGTAGACTTGTCGTAGTCATACTCTATACCTAGTGCAAAAACCAGATAGTCATACTCTATATCGCCGACTGTTGTTTTTAAAATATTGTTTTTACTATCCAAACCCGTTGCTGTCGCCTGCACATAGTCATAGCCATGGTTATTTGCTGCTTCGATATATGAGTGGGTTAAAAACTCAAGATCGACCATATCAAAAAGCCAAGGGTTACTCACCGGGCATGACATAAACTCATACCTCTTTTCGACCAGTGTTACTTCAGATTCGGGAACAAATGCTTTTACGCTCTTTGCAAGTGACAGCCCTGACCAGCCTCCACCCACTACCACCACACGCGGGTGTTTGGGTTTGCTCTTGCGTTTTGTCTGTTTCGGCTCGGGACTCTTCTTCTCATTTGCCATACCGGCGGTGCTTAAAGCCAGTACAGTTGACAAAGTCGTTTTGATCATATCTCTTCTGTTCATGAAAACTCCTCAGCAATCCGTATGCAGCGTCATATTGAAAACAATACAGCAGCGTACTCTATTTATAAAATATTATATCACATCTATTTGAATTTCTTCATGACTAGCTAAGAAAATTGATCTGGGTCAATATCTGCAAAGTAAAAAATTTGCGTACTATTTACAGGTGTGTGACTCGATCTTTATGCTGTGAGGTGGATTGAAATTTGTCATCGAAATAGGCTTTTATATCGTCGTATATATGTGTATCCTGATCGATAAGATAAAGATGTTCAAGGTTCAAATCTCTGGTCGAATGCAAGCCCATGACAGCAAGAAGTGTTCGCATGTTTTGAAGTAAATTTTTATGGTAGTTCTCAACCATCTTTGCGTATTTGTGGACGATGTACCCTTTTCTCTTTTTGATATCCTGAGTTGCGAGTCCGACCGGACACTGGTGCTTGCCTATACCCGAACACACTTTAGCGCGTATACAGCCTGCACTGAGCATAAAGCCGCGCCCTATGGCTACCATATCCGCACCAAGCGCCATGAGGATAGCCACATTGTCAGGGGTTAGCACTTTGCCGCTGGCTATCAGTTTGATTTCATCTCTGATACCGTATGATTTCAAAACATCTTGTACGATGAAAAGGGCATCTTTGATACCCAGCCCCACATGCTCCATAAGTTCCAGAGGTGCCGTGGCACTGCCTCCTTCTCCCCCGTCGACAGTGATAAAATCAGGAATAGAAAGCTTTTTCATGAGCCTCTTTTTCAAGGCGTGTGCGATCTCTTCAAAATCGCTCTTTTGGGAAATAACAATCTTAAAGCCGACAGGTTTACCGGATGCTTCCTGTAGCATCTGGATAAAATCGAACAACTCGTCGATACTGTTGGCATAGGGAAACCGATTTGGCGAATAGAGATCCTGATGGGGTGTCACACCGCGAAAATATGCAATCGCGTCCGTGACTTTGGATTTGGTCAGTTTGCCTCCTGTCTGTTTTGCCCCCTGTGCCAGTTTGATTTCGGTCATGTCGCAAAAACGCATCGCTTTTTTGTAGCGATCCATGTCAAACGTACCTTTTTCGTTTCGCACACCGTAAAGTCCTGAACCTATCTGAAAGATGATATCGGCGACATCAGAGGGTTTCTCTATTGGAAAGCATGATAGCGGCGCATTCCAGTTGATGCGATAAAAACACATTTTTACCCTGTCGAACATATAGGTATCCTTGAGATTGTGCTCCAAAACGATATTTTTCAGCATCGATATGGCAAACGATGTGTTAAATGTGATACGCAAAAGTTTAAACATCGCTATATGCCATGATTTGAGCGGTACGATATCCATATACGAGGTATCATAGGAGCGGTGCGTTACCAGAAAGTTCGATGTCAGACCACCTTCCCCTGTGTTGATCGGAAACTTTCCGCGATATGCACCTATTGTAAAAGCTTGTGTTCCTTCCGGTGAAATCGCCCCGTCACTCATCGCACTTCGGCTGATGATAGATTTGGCTTTGAAAGGATATCTCCTGTTTTGTCCAAAAGTGACGGAAAAGATACTGGATACTTCATGATCGTTTAGTGGTGCAAAGGCGTGTTTTAACATAAACTTCGGAAGTTTTTGCGGTTCACTGGGGGAGAAGGATATAAAGGTCTTTTTATCACGGGCAGCTTTATAAACCCACTCTATCTTGTCCCGTGACTCAAAGATATCTTCATTTCCGAAATACTGGCGAAAAGGCTCTCTTACGGCTTCAAGAAAATAGCGCGCACGACCGATGATAGGGTAGTTTATGAGAAGTGTATGCTCTCTTTGTACAAAACGGTCATACATATACCAAAGTAGTAAAAGTGTACCGATCAAAATCAGAACCGTATAGATCATAGTCGCCAGTCTCCTTTTGCAGAGTATATCGGTGCGGCGATTTTTTTATTTAGTCGGTGTAATAAAAATCTCTCTTATACGCCTTTGATAATCTTTTTAAGCCGGAGATAGATACGTTTGATACGCCGCTTGAGTGCTCCTTTGGGAAGATAGCGTGCTTTGAGTTGTTTGATCTCTTTTTTAAGTTTTGTGGTTTTGATTTTGACGGCGCGGTACACTTCGGTATCTTTAATCTGGTCTATTTTATCCATCACATAGGTGTATGCGCTTTTAAACCATCCTATGCGCAGCAGTTTGTCTTGTGAAACACGAAAAAACCAAAAAGCAAATGCCGCAGCAGGGATCTTGGTGAGATAGAGCAGTGTTGCCGGAAGGATGTGTCCTTGAAGTGCCAGTATGCCTGCAAAGATGCCCGCTATCTCCACGACAACAAAAACAGACAAAAAGAGGATCAGCAAAATCCACGGATGCAGATGGTGGACTTTTGCTTCGATCTTCTGCAAGAGTTTAAGGGAATGGAAATAGTCATAAACAGGTCTGGCAATCGTCTCCCAGACCAGCTCCTCGAAAATAATATAGATAAAGACGAGAAGAGTGAGAAAGATATGTACCAGTCTCTGTTTCATGAAGTGTTTTTAGAGAGCTTTGAGGTTGATGACGTTTACCAGTGAACCGGCTTCGATATCGCCGCTCTCCTGAGGAATTTCCAGCAAACCGGTATCGCCGAGCATATTGGTCAAAATAGCGCTGGAACCGCTCTTTTTACCGGTAAAATCAGCGACATATGTACCGTTTTCATAGTAGAGGTTGCAGGCAGCGAACTCAGTTTTTCGACTTCTCTTTTTGTATCTTTTTTTAAGCACTGCCCTGACATAGGGAAGATCTGGAGTTTGTCCTGTAAGCATCTTGATCAGCGGAATGACATAGAGTATAAAAGTGACCGTTGAACTGTAGGGAAATCCCGGCAGTGCAAAGATATATTTGTTGGCTACTTTGACGATTTTGATATGCTGTCCCGGTTTGAGGATAACCCCTTCGGTGATATAAAAAGCGTCCATTTCATGAAGAATATCTTTGACAAAGTCATAGTCGCCGACGCTGACACCGCCGGTAGTGACGAGGATATCATGATCTTCAAGCGCATCGAGAATCACTTTTCGCAGACTCTCTTTATCATCTTTCGCAAGCGGTGTTCTGGTGACGGATGCTCCCGCTTTTTTTGCCAGTGCCTCCAGTGTGAACTGGTTGGAACTGTATATCTGGGAGGGGTTGCTCTGTCTCTCTCCGACATCAAGTATTTCGCTTCCGGTAGCGATCACGGCAACGGAAGGTTTTTTATAGACGGATACCTGAGCGATATTGAGACTTGCGAGTACGCCGATTTCGGCAAAGTCTATTTTGGTGCCTTTGTGGATAAGCACTTCGCCCTCCCGGTAGTTTTCACCGACCGGTCGTACACTGAAACCCTGCGGAACTTCCTCTTTGATGACGATCTCGTCGCCTTCTACGGTGACATTTTCGATCGGTATGAGGGTGTCACTCCCTTTTGTCATGAGCGATCCGGTAAAGGTTTTGACACAAAAACCGCCCATCAGTTCCGTATCGGAGTAGGTTCCGGCAGGCAGATCACCGAGGATTTGCAAACGTCCCATGCTCTGGTCTTCAAACTTGATCGCATAGCCGTCCATCGCCGAAGTAGGGTGTGCGGGAGAGTTTTCTGTGGCGATGATATCTTCACTCAAAATACGCCCGAGTGCCTCATCGATAAATACCCGTTGCGAGATTTTTGTATTTGTGCAACTTTCCTGTAAGTTTTTCACTGATTCTTCGTATGTTATAAATGCCATAATTTTCCTCTGTTTTTCAGGCTAAAAGTCCGCTGCCGGGAAGCGGTGTACTGCGGTCGTCGGCGTAAATACGTTCACCTTCGATGATATCATATTTCCAGATAGGTGCTTTTGCCTTGAAATCCTCGACAAACTCATCGATCATCTCGAGTGCCACTCTGCGTTTTGGTGAAAGCACAGCTGCGATATAGGAGCTTTCATGAACATAGACATTGCCTTCGGAGTGTGCCATCAGTAGCAAAGCGCCTCTCTTTTTCGCCTTCTGCTGCCATGCATCAAACCATGATGTCAGCAAAGGTTTGTAGATATCAAAGCTTAAGCCGTCTATGCCGTTTTCATCACGAACGATACCGACGAAATTGATAAAAGCACCATAGTTCTGGTCTTTGTGTATCTGGTACCATCTGGTCAAAATCTCTTCAACATGAAGCGCATCTTTGTAGAGTTCCAGCATATCAGCCTCCGCAAACCGGCGGTAGCAGAGAAATTTTATCGTTTTTCCCGATGGATAAATTCAGATTGGAGATCAGTTGATCATTGACTGCAATGGCACTGGTTTTGAGCCATTCGCTTACTTCCGGATCGTTTTGGAAACAGCTTTTCAGCTGAGTAAGATGTGTGATGTCGATTTCGACAGGCTCTTTGTTGATCGGTCCGAGGAATTCGATTCTTGCCATATCTGTGTCCTTACAAAATTTCATAAAAGATATTATATTAGATATGCCCTTATGTAGAAGTTTTATATTCACATCTATTGTATCAAATACACATAATAATTAAACGTTTTATTACATTATCCGATATTGCGTTTAGTACTCTGCATAAGGAAAAGGTATGGCGCTTAAAGAACATGAATATAAACTCGACAGGAAGACAATTATTGTTTCCGAAACCGATGCAAAAGGAAATATCGTTTATGCAAATGAAGATTTTTGCAAGATTTCAAAATTTACCAAAGATGAGTTAATCGGTCAACCGCATAGTATGGTGCGTCATCCGGGTATGCCCA
This sequence comes from Sulfurospirillum sp., assembly GCA_003978455.1. Taxonomy (GTDB): domain Bacteria; phylum Campylobacterota; class Campylobacteria; order Campylobacterales; family QNZT01; genus QNZT01. Next base: position 19,829 of record QNZT01000053.1, on the reverse strand, counting down.
AGGCATTTTTTGAAGATCTCTGGCATACGCTAAAAAGCGGTCAAACCTGGAGCGGCGTTGTAAAAAATCGTACCAAAGACGGTGGGTATTATTGGGTATTTACAACTGTCTATCCCTCAAAGACACCTGAAGGTGAGACAAAGTACTTTTCTGTACGTGTCAAACCGACGACAGACGAGATCGAAAAAGCGGAAAAACTGTACGCGACATTAGCATAAAAGATAAAAATAAAGTATAAGGGTTGAGAATGATATTTGGAAAAAAGAGGGAAGCAGAGCAGGCAGAAAAAATAATGGAGTATCTCGGGCAGTTAGAGGGGTATATCCGAAGAGACAGAAATGAGTTTAATATCAGTGAAGATGTTAAATTCTCCCCCTCCATGAAAAAGATATACGACAAAATTGCGCATATAGGGAAATTGCTTCAAACCAAAAGCAGTGAAGATCAGGGTGTCAATGGGGAGATGCTGCTGGTGCTCGAAAAGATTTCAGACGGGAATCTTACAGATCGTGTTGCCCTTCGTACCTCTGACCCTTATATCCAATATGTTGCCAATTCATTAAATAAACTTTCCGACAAACTGCAAAAAGATTTTAACGATATGATCGCCGTGTTGAAGGAGTATGAACGCGGTATCTATAAAAAATCACTTGATGAGAGCAGAATGCACGATGGAGAGATCAGAGAGTTGATCAAGGGTATCAACTCGCTTAAAGATGCTATTACGGTGATGCTGGGAGAAAATTTCAGGCACGGGATCGAACTCGAACAGGCTTCGGAGACATTGATCGACAAGATGTACCATATACTCGAAGCATCCGGTGAACAGACCAGTATTCTCAAAAGTGCATCGGATGAGATTTCGCTTATCACCCAAAAAGCGCGTCAGAGTTCAGAAAATACGCAAAAAATGCAAGCGTCGAGCCTGAAAGTGAAAGAGTCTGCGGCGCAGGGATTGGAATATACCAGCAAAACAGTACGTGCCATAGATGAGATCAACGATGCTACTATCGCGATAAACGAAGCGATTGAAGTGATCGATCAAATCGCATTTCAGACAAATATCCTCTCCCTCAATGCCGCGGTGGAAGCGGCTACTGCCGGTGATGCGGGTAAGGGATTTGCCGTTGTCGCAAGCGAGGTGCGAAATTTGGCGGCAAGAAGCACAGAAGCTGCAAAAACGATCAAAGATCTGGTAGTACAGGCGACGGACAAAGCCAACGAAGGTAAAGAGATCTCCTCACATATGATTCAGGGATATAAAGAGTTGCGTGAAGATATAGACGAGACAATCACACTGATCGAAGATACAACACAGTCGGTACATGCACAGGTGCAGAGCATCAACTCTCTGGAGCAAACACTTAACCTGCTCAATCAGCGTACAGAAGACTATATCACGATCGCCCATACAGCCAATGAAGTGAGCGTCAATGTCAGTGAGATTTCCAAAACGATTTCCAAAAATGTCAATATGACGGAATTTGAAGGCAAAGAGTCGATTTTGCGCCAGCAGCAAAGGCTTGAAGAGAATGACAAGGAAACAAGCTATGTTTAGCAATGATTTATTAGATGAAAATGAGATACAGCACAATATAGACTATATGACCAAAAGCCATTTGCGTAACGTGATGCAGCTTGCCGTGTTTGCGACAAGCAGTGACCGGCTCTACGCGATCAATATCTCCAAGATTCAGAGTTTTCTGATCAAAGAGGAGGTGGAGCTTTTACAACCGCCCAGCGGTAACGAATATGTGACCGGTCTCATCAATATACGCGGAGAGATCGTCTCTATCGTCAACTTTGACAAATGGATCGGAGATAATACGACCGATGAAGATCAGCGTATTATTATCGTGTGCAACTATAACCAGAAGAAAATAGGGCTGATGGTCAAAGATATTATCCGTATTGAAGAGAAGGCAAGTGACGAGTTGCGTGTACCTGCCAGCAGAGATCCGAAGATCTCCTATGTGACCGAAGTTCAGGAGCGTGACAACGATACCAAAAAGAAGATGTGTATTGTGTTTGATGCCGAGAGATTGCTTTACGATGCCAATGTCAGCGACAAGACATCCAAAACGACTATTTACGATATTGACTCTTTTGAAATCGCATCTCCCGATACTTATGCAATCAACAGCAATAAACTGGTCTTGGTAGCCGAAGACAGCCAGATAGTCATCGAAAAACTGAATGAATTTTTAACCAAACTGGAACTCAACTTCGAGATATATGAAAACGGAGAAGATTTGATCAACAGGATCATGACACTCGATCCTCAGGAGATCGGTCTGGTGATTACCGATATCGAGATGCCGATACGAAACGGGTATCAGGTGATCAAGTATATCAAACAGGAGAGCGTTTACGGCAATGTTCCGGTGCTGTCACTGACGAGTATGACCAATCAGGGTGTCAAAGATAAAGTGATGGAGCTTGGTGCACTCGATCTTGTCAATAAATCGGATTTGAAACTTTTGTTCAACTATATCAAAGAGATTCTGGAAGGAGAATTGCAATGACCATTAAAAAACAGAGTCTGTTTCTGGGAGTTTTTATCCTCCTTTCGTTTATGATGCTTCAGGGATTTATTATGCACAAGATGACCTTTGTGCGCAGCCATATGCAAAATGTAACGCACTATCTTCATGATGTAGAGAAGCTTCATGAAAAAAAGAAGATTTTGACTGCGGAAGCTTTTGAGAGAGAGGAAAAGAGACTGTTTCAGCAGGCTGATAAAGAGCTTGAGACGATGCGAAAGAGTCTCAATGCCTACACACCGCTTTTTTTTATTCTCTTTATCAACATCCTTATCAACCTTGCCCTCCATCTGTTTTCGGCAAGGATTGTGTACAATCTTAAGCGGCTCCATAAGGGGGTAGATTCATTTTTTGCCTACTTGCAAAGAAAAAACGAACAAGTAGAACCGATAGAAGTAAAGGGAAACAGCGAGTTTTATCAGATTGCGCAAAACATCAACCGTAATATTGAACAGATTGAGCAAAATCTGCAAAAAGACCGTGATACGGTCAGCGAAGTAGCGACGATCACCGATATCGCAAGCAAAGGTGATTTCTCCCGGCGTATCCGATCGTCCGCATCCAACCCTGAAATCAATCAACTGAAAGAGAACTTGAATGCACTCTTTGAGCAGATGCAGCAAAATCTTCAGAAAATCGTCAAGGCAGTGGTCTCTTACGAAAGAGGAATCTATGACAATACCATCGATGTGCAGTGTGAAGGAGAGCTCAAAACCGTAGTAAACGGTGTGAACACTCTTGGAAAAACATTGGCGTCTGCCCATCATAAGATCGAAAATTCACTCAAAAACAAGAGTGATACATTGAATGATTCTGCAAATATGTTGCAGCAAAATATGAAACACCTTTTCGGTGCTATTCAGACAGAAAGCGACAACTCCAAAGAGGTGACGCAAAAAATGCAGGAGATAAATCAGAAGATACAGTACACTGCACAAAAAGCGCATGCGATGAAGACCAATGCACAAGAGACGATGCAGATGGCAAAAAAAGGTGAAAAACTTGCAGACCATACTTTTGTTGCGATGCAGGAGATTCACGACTCTACTGCGGCGATATCTGAAGCGATCAGTGCTATCGATGCGATTGCATTTCAGACAAATATCTTGTCTCTGAATGCTGCCGTGGAAGCAGCGACTGCCGGCGATGCGGGGAAAGGGTTTGCGGTCGTGGCTCAGGAAGTGCGCAACCTGGCTTCCAAAAGTGCGGAAGCTGCAAAAAGCATCAAGGAACTTGTGGAAAATACGCAGGCAAAAACAGATGAAGGCATGGAGATTTCAGAACATATGAAAGAGAGTTTTCTTCATGTCAACAGTAAGATAGAAGAGACGTATCAGTTGATAAACAGTGTGGTATCGGAAGCGAGTGAAGAGGAGGGGATGGTACACAGCATCGCTTCCCTGATGAAAGAGTTAGAGTCTATTGCCGTCAAAAATAGTGAAGTGGCGAAAACAACCGACTCTATATCCGGAGAGATTCTGACGATTGCCAGAGAGTTGCAGGATGAGGTAGAGACTACCAGAGAGAAAGCGGAGGTATAGAGCGATGTCACAGGAAATCAGGGATTTTTTTATGGAGGAGGCGGAAGAGCTGTTTGACAATCTCCACTCTATCCTTCTGAAAAATGAGGAAGCGGGTGAAATATCTCCGGAAGAGGTTGACTCTATCTTCAGAGATATGCATACACTCAAAGGAGGAGCCGGATCGGTAGAGCTCATGAAGTTTTCCACCTATACGCATCATCTTGAAAGTTTTATGGATCTGGTGCGTAACGGCGAGATAGCACTTGACAGCAAAATTATCGATTTTATCATAGAAAGTGTCGGTACGATGCATGATATCTTGCAAGAGGAGTATGAAGGGGAACTTGACGCAACAGAATATACCCGACGGTTACAGCAGATTATCGGTGATATAGAAAAGATCAAGCAAGGAGATACTCCGGGCGGCGCCACCCCTGAAACAACTGAGAAAAAAGAGAAGAAGGTAAAAGAAAAGAGAGAGATTTTCGGTGACAACGCCGCTGAGATGATTGATCTGTTTGAAGAGTTGGAGGATGAGATAGAGGCGGTTGCTTCCGGGGAGATCGAACCCTCTGAAGCGATCGATGTTATCTTCAGAACGATTCATACAATCAAAGGAGCATCGCAGTTTCTCAACCTGAAATACTTTCCTGCATATCTACATGAAGTGGAGTCTCTCCTGGACAATGCCCGAAACGGCGATATCCCGTACAATATGGCATTTAACGATTTCATGTCCAAAGTTTCCGAACACGCTCAACAGCTGATCGACCGGGAGTTAAATAGCAGTGTGGAACATAAACGTTTTCATGAAGAGCTGGACTCTTTAAAAGAGGAGATAGGAGAATTGTTATTTATCCTGGAAGAGGAGCCAGTGCAAGAGAAGGCTCCTCCTTTTGAGCTTTTTGATGAAGAAACAACTGCCTTGAATACGGTAAAGCAGCAGAAAGAGGAGGAAGCGCCTTTGCCGTTTGAACTTTTTGACGTATCACCTCAGCAGGTATCCCCTCATGAAGTGACAGAGCGTATGCCTGCTTTTGAACTTTTTGATGAAGAGCCTGTCCCACAGCAACCAGAAGTGGTACAAACAGCAAGGAAACAGGAACAAAAATCACAGCCTTCACAATCCAAAGCAGCAGTAAAAGAGAAGAAGACAAAAACAGTCTCTCTTAACAAAGCGGCTGCTTCGACATCGATACGTGTCAATCTGGATAAGATAGACCAACTCATGAACAGGGTAGGGGATCTTGTCATCACCAAAAGTATGCTTTTTCAGTTTACAGATTCGATCTCCGATGAAAGCCTCTATAAAGCGATTCATGAAAGATTGATCGATCTGGACAGGGACATCCGAGAACTCCAGGAGTCCGTGATGTCCGTGCGTATGGTACCGATGGAGAGTGTCTATGCCAGACTGCCGAAGATGGTGCGTGATCTGGCAAAAAAACTGGATAAAAAGATTAAGTTTGAACATATCGGAGATACGGTCGAGATAGACAAGATGATGGTAGAAGGTCTGATGGATCCCTTGACACATATCATCAGAAATTCGCTTGATCACGGGATCGAAAAACCCGAGGAGAGATACAAAAAAGGAAAATCCGAAATAGGCAGACTGGTGATTTCCGCGGAGCAGGAGAGTGGAAATATCATCATCTCTATCCGTGATGACGGTGCGGGGATCAATGTGGACAGAGTGATCCAGAAAGCACTTGATAAGGGCGCCATTACACCCGAAGAGCTTTCCGGTATGAGTCATCAGGATAAACTGATGCTGATATTTCACCCCGGTCTTTCCACTGCTGAGGCTTTGACCGATGTATCCGGACGGGGTGTAGGGATGGATGTTGTCATGAACAACATCAATGCCCTTGGCGGACACATACGGGTATATAGCAAAAAGGATAAAGGCACGCATATTCAGATTATTTTGCCTCTGACGCTGGCGATTTTGGATGGTTTAAATGTCCTAATCGGTGATAAAAAGTTTATTTTACCACTGAATGCCATTGTCGAGTCATTGCAGCCTCAGGCACATATGATCAAACATGTAGGGGAAAATAAAAAAGAGATTTTGATGCTCAGGCGGGAATTTATTCCTATTATACGGCTTTATGATTGTTTCGGTATCGAGCCTTTATGCAGAGATATTAGTGAGGGGATGCTGATAGTTGTGAACACGGCGAATGGGAAAGTGGCGTTTTTTGTGGATGATTTCCTCAATCAGGAGCAGATAGTCGTCAAATCTCTGGAAAAAAACTATAAAAAGATAGAGGGTATCGGTGCCGCAACGATTCGGGGAGACGGGAGTATCGGTTTGATTTTGGATGTTACGAGCATCGTAGATATGTATAGAAGAGGAAGATAAGATGGAATATGTGGTTTTTAAACTTAACGGTGAGAACTATACAATTCCTCTGGAAAAGATCAAAGAGATACTTGTCTATTCACAGGTGATTATCACAGAGCTTTTTGCAGAGGAGGCTTGGATCAGAGGATTGATCAACTTGCGTGGAGAGGTGATTCCGATTGTGGATCTTCGGGCGCTTTTTCATATATCCGATACATCGATTTCGGACAATACAGTGATTATTGTTACGAGAACAGAAGAGGATAAACTTATAGGTATTATTGTCGATAATATAGAATCTATCTTGGATCTTGACAGACAAACGATTGTTTCCGCCCCCGATATGGGTGTCAGTATTGACCCGAAATATATAGACGGCTTGATTAAACTAAATGACGAACAGATGACGATACTGTTAAATATCGACACAGTATTAAAAATAGAAGAGACAGCATAGGAGCAGAGTATGAAAATATTGATAGTAGATGATAGCAGTACCATGAGAAGAGTTTTAAGGATGGGGGTTCTCAAAGCGATGGAGGGAGAGAATCCTACTATTCTGGAGGCGGAAGACGGCAGGAAGGGACTTGATATGTTATATAAGCATACCGATGTTGATTATGTCTTTTTGGATGTCAATATGCCGGTGATGAAGGGCGACGAGATGCTGCGTATCATGCGGCAGGATCCTGAGATCAAGCATATCAAGGTGATTATGCAGACAACGGAGGGTGTGCGTTCCAAAGTTGCGGAGTTGACAAAGATGGGTATTTCCGGGTATCTGCTCAAACCATATACCCAGACGATTATCCTCCAACTAATGCAAAAGTTGATGGAACGTGAAACTGCCAAAGCCTAAAAAGAAGTATCATGAAGCACAACAAACTTGATACGATTTTGGTTGTCGATGACCTGCGTACCAACCGGATGGTCATAAAAAAAGCGCTTGAAAAAGAGAACTACCATTTCATCGAGGCGGGAAATGGTCAGGAAGCACTTGAGTTAGCGTTAGAGCATCAGCCGGATGTCATCATCATGGATGGGCTGATGCCTGTTATGGACGGTTTTGAAGCGGTTAAGACACTGCGAACACTGGAAGCATTTAAAAGAACACCTATATTGATGCTCTCTTCTCTTTCAGATGAAGCCAGCAAACTCAAAGCGATTAAGGTGGGTGTAAATGACTTTATCTCCAAGCCGTTTGAAAAGATGGAGTTGATACAGCGTTGTCGTTCCTATATGGATATCGCACATATCAACAGCAGGTATGTACTGACCACCAGGGATCCTTATACCAAGATGCCCAATCTGGTAGCGCTTCGCCAAACGCTATCAACCAAAAGAGGTGCAACGATTGTTTTGATGCGTATCGACCATTTTCGTTCGGTAGATGCATTTTACGGGGAGGAGTATGCCCGGATTCTTGAGAAAGAGTTTGTCAAATATCTGATCTCATATTTTCAGAGCCTGGATTTAATGGTGCTCTGTTATCATACCGCACCGGGTGAGTTTGTTGTGTCATTTGAAGACTTTAAAAGAGATATAGGGCATATCGCTCCTCATGAGTTTTGTGAAATGCTTCATGAACATATTCACTCCTATGAGATAGCACTTGATAAGTTCTCTTATGATGTCAGCGCGACACTCTGTTTTGCCAGCGGGAGTGATTGTCTGTATGAAGATGCCGGTTTTGCTATGGACTGGGTGATCGAACAGAAGAAAAACTATGTTGTCATGAATGAAGTCATCGATCAACTCAAAGCGGAGACCAAAGAGAATATCAACAAAGTCCATATGGTGAAAAAGGCGATCGAAGAGGATAGGATCGTTCCCTATTTTCAGCCTATTTATGACAATAAACTGGGTGAAATCACAAAATATGAAACACTGGTGCGGCTGGTAGCAGAAGATGGCAAAATCATCTCTCCATTTTTTTTCCTGGATGCCGCAAAAAATGGAAACTACTATTTGCAGATTACGATGATCATGCTCGAAAAGGTTTTTGCTATTTTCAAATACGTCGATTCCGAAGTGACGGTAAATCTCTCATATCTGGATATGGCAAGTTCACAGGTGAGCGACAAGCTTTTTACGCTTTTAAAAGAAAATCCGGATACCGCAAATCGTATTACGCTGGAGCTTCTGGAAGATGAAGAGATCGAAAACGATACTGTTTTTGAAACATTTATCCAAAAGGTGCGTGAATTTGGTGTGAAAATCGCTATCGACGATTTTGGCAGCGGCTATTCCAATTTTCAGCGCATCATGAGAATCAGTCCGGATTTTGTTAAGATTGACGGTAGTATCATCAAAAATATTGTGACAGACAAAAAGAGTCAGGTGTTGACAAGTGTTATTCATACTTTTTCCCAGTCACTCAATATCAAAACTGTTGCCGAGTTTGTCAGCGATGAAGATATTTTCCGAAAGGTGCAGGAGATAGGGATTGACTATACCCAAGGCTATTTTATCGCCGAGCCTCATGATAAACTGGTGACGCTTCAGTCACATCCTGCGCTGTTTCATGCAAAATTACTTGAGGGAGTCTCTCAGTCCTAAAATAAATCTTAAAATATCCGATTTTAGATTTTAAGAAAGCTACGCTTATTTTGCTTCCGGAAACTAAAAAAGGATTTTTATGAAATTTATGGATCAATTAAATTTCTCCAAAAAATTGTATCTTCTGTTGTCTGTTCCTGTGCTGGCACTGGTACTCTATACGATGATATCGTTTTATAACACATATGCAGATGCCAAGAAACACGATGAGTTTAAACAACTCGTCCGACTCTCTGTCAAAGTATCCGATCTCCTTCATGAAACGCAAAAAGAGAGGGGATTGAGTGCAGGGTTTATCGGAAGCAAGGGAGCGAAGTTTCATACACAACTGCTAAAGCAGCGACAGCAGACAGATACAAAGATTCAGGCACTTGCTGCCTTTTTAAAGCAGTTGAAGAGCGATAGCGATATACCTGAATTGAAGCGTAGTCTTGAAAAGTCTATGGAAAAAGTGCGATCCCTTCCTGCTGTGCGTACCTCTGTGGATCAAATGGGACTGAGCGCCAAAAGCATGATCTCTACATATACAAGCATGAATAGCGCTTTGCTTGATGCGATTGCCTCAATCGTCAAAACAACAGAAGATGTTAAAATCAGCAATGAACTCAATGGATATCTAAATTTTCTTCAGGCAAAAGAGCGTATGGATATAGAGCGCGCCGTAGGTACCGCTACCCTCGCAAACGGAGGTTTCGAAGATGGGATGCGGGTCTATATTGTCAAGCTGATTGCACAGCATGAAGCCTTTTTGAAAAATTTTTACTACTATTCACCTGCTTCGGTTTTCAAAGCATATCAGAATGTTTTTCGTGACCCTGTTGTGCAGCGTGTCGGCAAAATAGAAAACGAATTGATGAATGCAAACGGTATGCAGGCATTTAGCACACCTGCACAAAAATGGTTCGACAGCATAACCCATAAAATCAATAAATTTAAAAAAGTAGAGAATCTTCAGGCTAAGCATATCATTCACACGGCACAGCAACTTTATGATAGAACGTGGTATATGCTGGTAGCATTTTTTCTGATAAATACGCTGCTCTTTGTCATAATCGGTATCGTGACTTTCATGATGACAAAACGTCTTTCAAAACAGGTTGATAGTTTGCAACAGGGACTTCGGTTTTTTCTCTCATATGTTGCCAGAGAGAAAGATTATATCAAGCCGCTGAAAGTGGAAGGAAAAGATGAGTTTGCCGAGATGACAAAGATGATCAATGTACAGATTGAAAAAATTACTAAGATCATTGAACAGGATAAAAGGGTAGTGGGTGAGATAGAAGAGGTTGTGCGTAAAGTAAACAACGGTTTTTTCGGAAATTCGGTCAAGGAATCGGGAGCATCGATAGAAGTGGAGCAGCTGCGCAACTCGCTCAATGAAATGCTGATGACAACGAAAGAAAAATTTGCAGCGTTGATTGAACTGCTCAACCATTTCAGTCAGGGACAATTTGATTATGAAATCCCTCATGACCGTATTAAAGGGTTAAATGGTGATTTCGGTGCAGTAGTGACATCTGCGAAACTGCTCGGAGACAATATTTCCGAACTTTTTGCGGTGATACAAAACACAGGCGGCAGTTTGACTGACAATACCAAAGTACTTTCAGAATCCTCCGACTCACTGACAGATGCCGCTGCTGAGCAGCATACGGCTTTGAAAAATACAACAAATGTACTTGATCATATGAAAAAAACGACAAGAGAGAGTATTGCTGATATCCGAAGATCTTCTTCTATGGCGGATCAATTGGCACAGAGTTCGGAAAAGGGATTGGTCTTGGCTACAAAAACAGCTGAAGCGACCGATGAGATCAATGAAAAAGTAGAAGCGATCAATGAAGCGATTTCGATTATCGATCAGATTGCGTTTCAGACAAATATACTGTCACTCAATGCAGCGGTTGAAGCAGCAACTGCGGGGGAAGCAGGAAAAGGATTTTCGGTTGTGGCACAGGAGGTGCGGTCTCTTGCTGCCAAGAGTGCCGAAGCAGCTGCTGAAATCAAGCTTCTGGTCGAGAGTGCCAAAAGCAAATCGGTTGAAGGAAAGGCAATCAGCGAAGAGATGATTGCAGGGTATGAACGCTTGAAAAACGAGATTAACGCGACAAAAAATGTTATTGAAACGGTAGCGTACAAAAGCGAGATTCAGGAAAAAGATATGGTTGAGATAGACAAAGCAGTTGAGAAAATGAACCGTGTGGTTTCTGAAAATGTCAAAATGGCAGCCGGTATCGATAACCTTTCCAGAGATATCAGAGAACTTTCGACCGATCTTTTCCATATCGTATCTACTGCCTCATTTAAAGAGGAGATCCGAAATCAAGTGTGTGATGTAAAGATGAACGAAACGATTGCACATATGAAACATAAGCATCTGATCTTTAAAACAAAAATTCTTGAAAAACTTGAAATAAAAAAGCGTTTCGATGTCACACCTCCGACACATTGTGATCTGGGTCGGTGGATAAGTGAGCAAGAAGAGAAGCAGAGTACCATCACCCAGTCTCCGGCATGGAGTGTTTTGGTAAATGATCATGAAAAGATTCATGCGCTGGCACAGGAGTATGTCGATAAAAATGCCCAAAACGCACCTTCGACACAATTGGAAATCATTGCAACACAGCTTGAAAATGCGACATTGAATATCTTTAGCAGTCTCGATGGTATCAAACGCACTTATTGCGATAACAAAAAAGAGAGAAAGATCACGGTCAGAAATCGGGTGCAAAAAAGAGAAAAGGTTCGGGCATAAGCCTGAACTGAAAAGCGTATAAAATTTCTTTTCCATAATTTCTATAAATTAAATTATTTTTCATATTGTTTATATAGTTAAAATATACTAAAATTCCGCCTCTCCTAAAAGGAGGGTTAAATAGTATAGTAAAGCTGTCACATGAAATTTAGAACATTTAACACACTTATTACCGTAGGGATCGTAGCTCCGGCAGTTGCAAGTATTTATGTCTTATACAACAGTTTGCATTATACCGCTTCTCATGAAAAAATCGATTTTGTATGGTGGGTACATCTGCTGATGCCTCTTTTACTTATTCTCATCTTTGCTGCTGCTTACTATTTTTTACACCAGCTTGTGTTAAAACCGCTTTTTTTACTGGATGCTTATGTGATCGGAGAGGTTAAAGATATTCCCCACTCCAGAATAGCGGAGATCGAGGAGTTGTCCCGACGGGTTGAAAAGCAGATCAAAACACTTCATGAACTGGCATATTTTGATTCACTGACACATATACAAAACCGCAGAAGCATAGAGCGCACGCTCGATCTTGCATTGGCAACTGCAAAAAGAGATCAGAAATCGTTTAGTATCGCGTTGATCGATCTGGATAACTTTAAAACTATCAATGACACATACGGGCATGATTACGGTGACATTTTATTGTGCAGTATGGTGGCAAGAATCAAAAAACATCTCAGGGAAGTCGATCAGATCGGTCGTCTCGGGGGCGATGAATTTTTGATAGTCTTTCATCCTGAAGAGGAGTCTTCTCAGAGTGTGCTTCATGCTCTGGAGCGTATCCGTACGCTGTTTGAAGAGCCTTTTGTTATCAATGATGTTTCGATGATCTCTACCCTCTCCATAGGCGTCGCTACCTATCCTGATTGCGGTATGACCCGCAAAGCGCTGCTCAAATATGCCGATGAAGCGATGTATCAGGTAAAACGACAGGGCGGTAACGGAATCGTCGAAGAACACATCGTATCCGCACTGATCGCCGTGTAACAGGTATATCTTCTTTTATAACCCAATCACTTAGACATATTGACAACACTCTGCTAAACTTAGTATAATTATAGATAAAGGGCAGCCACAACGCCTTTAAGTTAAGAAAAACGTAAGCGCGGTTCATCTGCGCATGAGTCTTGAGCCGAGCAGAACTTAGTGTTTAGCGTAGTTTTAGGACGATGTTCTGAAAATTTAATGCGTGTTTTAAGCGCGGTTCATCTGCGCGTGAGCCCTGCGCTGAGCAGAACACAGCGTTAGCGTAGCTTTTGGGACTTTGTTCCAAAAGCGTAATAATAATAAAAAGTACAAGGAGAAAAAATGGAAAAAGTAACACCGCAGGATTTACTGAAAATGGGACTCGGTGCGATGTTTATCGCTAAAGAGAAAGTGGAAAAACTGATCGATGAGTCGATCAAGCAGGGAGAGATATCCAAAGAGCAGGGCGAAGAGTTTCTAAGCAAACTCAAAAAAGAGATCAGCGAAAAATCCGAGGAAGTGGATAAAAAGATCAAAGAGGAGATACACAAGCAGCTCAAAGAGCTTGGGCTTGCCACGAAAGAAGATATCGCATCACTCAGACGGGAGATCACTGCTTTGAAAAAAGCGATCGAAGAGAAAAAATAAGTCTCTTTCATGAAGGTGTGGCAGACGTTTAAACAGCTTGAACGTTATCAGCAGATCGCTTCGGTATTGCTTCGCAACGGCTTTGACAACCTTGTCGTGGCACTGGAAGTGGAGAAGCATATACACATACCTTTCACCAGAGTCAATAAAGAGATTTTACACTTAAGCCGCAGCGAACGGATCAAAAAGACAGTAGAGGAGCTGGGACCGACTTTTATCAAATTTGCCCAGATTCTCTCGACCCGTCCCGATCTGATTCCGCTGGAACTCGCCAATGCCTTTTCCAAACTCCAGGACGAGGTAACTCCGATCCCCTTTACGGAAGTCGAACAGGTTTTTCTGGAAGAGTTCGGCAAACCGGTGACGGAACTCTTTTCAGGTGATCTGGAGCTGGTCGCATCCGCATCGCTGGGACAGGTCTATAAAGCAAATCTCCCGGACGGTGATCTGGTCGCAGTCAAAGTCCAAAAACCGAATATCGCCCAGACGATCGCTTCGGATATCGCTATTATGCGCCAGATCGCCTCGTTTTTGGAAGATCGGCTTAAAGAGTACGGTATCGATGATGCAGGTATGATCATCGACGAGTTTGAAAAGACGATCAAAAAAGAGCTCGATTTCAATATCGAAGCACTCAACCTCAAACGTTTTGCCAAAAATTTTGAAGAAAATCCGAAGATCAAAGTACCCCGACTCTATGAAGCACTCAGTACGCCCCGTATTTTAACGATGGAGTATATCGACGGTGTGAAAGTCTCCGATCTCGCAAAACTCGAAGCGCGGGGGATCGATGCGAAACTTGCCGCCAAATACGGATTCGATCTGCTGTGTGAACAGATCTTTGTCTATCGCTATTTTCATGCAGATCCCCATCCGGGAAATATCTTTGCCCTCGATGACGGCAGGCTGGCATTTATAGACTTTGGGATGATGGGACGCATCGGGGAGCGGGATCGGCGCTATTTTGTCGATATGATCTACTATATCGTCAAAAACGAAGAGGAGAAAGCGGCGTACAACCTGCTCAAACTTGCCAAAATCAAAGATGAAAATATGAATGTCGATGCTTTTTGTAAAGATATGGGAGATATTATCTCGACCTATTTTTATGGTTCTCTCAAAGATATCTCCATACAAAATATGCTTAACGATATGATCGCTTTGATGAGCAGATACCGGGTCTTTTTTCGTGAAGACAACTATCTGCTGACCAAAGCGCTGATCACGATCGAAGGCGTGGGCAAACAGCTCGATCCCGACTTCAACGCCGCCGAAGAGATACGTCCCTTTGTCATGCGCTTTTATAAAAACAGCCGCTCCTTCGGCGCACTGCTGGGTAAAATCGGCGAAGTTCCCAAAGATGTCTCAGACTTTGTGACAGAGTTTCCGGACGATATCAAGTTTTTGATCGAAAAGCTCAAAAACGGAAACTTCAAGATGGAGTTTGAACACGTGGGACTGGAGGCGCTGGAGCACTCGATCGAGAAGTCGTTTAACCGACTCTCTATCGCTATCATCATCTCCGCGGTGCTGATCGGCTCTTCACTGCTCAGTTTCGCCAAAATGCCGCCGCTTTTTCTGGGCATACCGGTTTTCGGACTGGTTGGATTTACGATCGCGATGCTGATGGGGATTGTTTTGATCATCTCCATCTACAAAAGGGGAAAACTCTGAAAAGTATCGACAAAAATATCGTCTATCTGGGATGGGTCAGTTTCTTTACCGATATGGCTTCGGCGATGATCAATCCTATTCTGCCGGTTTTTGTGGTCACTATACTTCATGAAGGGTATGACAAACTGGGATTTATCGTCGCTGTGGCGACGTTTATATCGTATGCGCTGCGTCTGGTTTCGGGATATATCAGCGACCGTTACGGTATCGTCAAACCGCTGGTAGCGGGCGGCTATCTGCTCTCCGCCGTGAGCAAACCGCTGATCGCTTTTTCACACGGCTACCAAAGTGTGGCACTCCTGCGAGGGCTGGAGCGGCTGGGCAAAGGGGTGCGTTCTGCGCCGAAAGATCTGCTGATCTCACTTTATGCCAAAAGAAAAGAGGAGGGAAAAACTTTCGGCTTTCACAAAACGATGGATATCGGAGGTGAATTGAGCGGTACGCTGATAGGATTTGTATTGCTCTATTATCTGGGGCAAAACGAGACAGTGATACGCAATATCTTTCTCGCGACGCTGATTCCCGGTGTGATCGGTGTGACTATCGTGCTCTTTTTTGTCAAAGATGCTCCCAAAAACAGAGCCTTCGGATACTCTTTTCATATCACCGCAGAAGACAGACATGTGGTGAAGATGCTGGCATTTTATTTTCTGTTTGTGCTTTTTCTTTTCAGCGATGCATTTTTCACGATGCGTGCCAAAACAGCCGGTTTTGAAACCTTCATGATACCGCTGCTCTTTGTCGTATCGACTGCGACACAGACGCTTATCAGTTATCCGGTCGGCAAGCTGATCGATCGTTACGGTGTGCGGTATCTTCTGGCAGCGGCATATCTGAGCGGCGTGATCGCACAGTTGCTTTTGCTCCAGGGAAGTGTTATCGCCATATGGATCGCTTATGCGTTTTTGGGGGTTTTCACCGTGACATCGCTCAACGCCAATCGTGCCTATATAGCACGTTATGCGACAAACAAAGGTTCGGTGTATGGTATATTTTATGCGGGAGTGGCGCTTTTTGGTGCGGTCGGAGCACTGGTAAGCGGCTATGTCTGGGAGTATTTCGGGATGCGGGACGCACTTTTGCTGGCACTGGGCGGTTCGGCTGCGGTATGGATTTTATATATGAGGTATGATGATGTATGACTATCATGAAGTGACCAAACACTCCTATGCGTCTGTTCGCCGTAACCCGAACTATCTGGCGTGGGAGAAGCAGCCGGTACCGTTTAAGATATATAACCGTTTTTTAAATATGATCAAACTGGACGATGCAAATCCACTGCATCGTTTTATCTACCGTATCGGCGGGATCAGCGCGAAAAAGGTCTATCCCGGAGTGGAGTACTATCTGCGTACTATCCCCAGTGCCGGAGCGCTTTATCCTGTCGAGTTCTATTTTCAGTGCCGGGAAGTGGATGGGTTCGAAGATGGGATCTACCACTTTGACGTACGAAACTCGGCGGTGAAACTGTTACACAGACTTGGCATAGAAGAGGGTGTCGAAGTTTTTTTCGAGGATAGTCGGCAGATCAAAGGATTCCTTTTTCTGCTCTCTTCTGTCTACTACCGCTCTTCATGGAAATACAGAGACCGTGCTTTTCGCTACTGCTTGCTGGATACCGGGCATGGTCTGGGGACTATAGAAGCGAGTGCTTATCTGATGGAGTATGCGTGCCGGATAAGCTACCGCTTTGACAAAGAAGCACTCAACAGGGTGTTTGGTCTGGGAAGGGGTGAATTTTTTCTTTCGGCTGCGCTTGTGGGAGCTGCGAAAGAGGAGAGGGCGGCGTATATCGATATGCAGCTTGAAGAGATAAGTGCGCCGATGGAAGAGAACGCTTTGATTGAAGAGGCATATCACGATTCATCGGTTCTGCAAAAGTGTAAGATCAACCGCCGGTACGATTCTTTTCACTACGATAAGAGACGTTTTGATGAGGTGATTTACCGGCGGCGTTCTATCCGTGAGTTTCATCGCGAAGCGATCACCAAAGCTTCGTTTGACGCCATCATGGAAAATCTGAACCGCTCTGTCATGAGTGACTGCGATGAGGATGTAACGATCTACTATGTTATCAACAGGGTGAGCGGGATGGAGCAGGGGCTCTACCGATCGGGAGATCTCGTAAAAAGGGGAGATTTCAGTGAAAAAGCGGGCTTTCTCTGTCTGGAACAGTCACTGGGCAGAGAGAGTGCCGTGACATTTTTCCTGACGACAAGTGCCGAAAACTATCAGCCTGCATATCAGAAAGCGGGAGTGATCGGACAGAGACTCTATCTCTCATGTGAATATCTTGGTATAGGATGCAGCGGTATCGGTGCCTATTATGACGATGAAACCGCTGCCTTTCTGGAGACGGAGGATATGATCCTGTATGCGCTGGCGATCGGGCGTTAGTGCGTACCTGTTATGTTTTGAAGTTATTGAGTGTCGTGCATAGCTCTTTGGATGTACGTCGCATTTGCCGGGTTGTGCTCTCAACCTCCTGAATACTTTTGAAGTTGTTGTTGCTCAGCGATGTGATTTTTGCCACGTACGTTTCAAAGGCGTGCATATTTTTTGCGGATTGCGTGACAGTTTTGTTGGTGTTGTCGATATTGGCAGATACGCTGTCCATACTTTGGCTGATCTGATCCATGTTTTCCTGGATCGCATCGGTATTGGCGATCAGCTTCTCCACGTTTTTGATATTGTGATTCATGCTCTGGCTGGCATCGAGAATCGCCTGTACAATGATGCTGATGGTTGCATTGATATCATGAAGTGATTTTTGTGTCTTTTCCGCCAGTTGTCTGACTTCATCGGCGACGACGGCAAAACCTCTGCCGTGTTCCCCCGCACGTGCCGCTTCGATAGCCGCGTTGAGTGCCAGCAGATTGGTCTGGTCTGCGATATCGCCGATGATAGAGAGTACCCCTTTGACTTGCTCTGCATCGTTGCTTAATGTATTGAGCTGGTCGGCGAGGGCATGTTCTGTTTCGGCATTTGCCTGAATCTGGGCAATGGTAGAGGAGATGACCGCTTTTGCGCTTTCTATCTTTTCCTTTGCGTACTGTGTCTGTACTTTGGTTTCGTTTGCCTCATCCTCGGTCTCCAGAAGTGTCTGTTCGAGTATGCGGCTGCTCTGTTCGATGGTATCGACTACCTCTTTTTCGCTATGGATATTTTTGGCGATATTGTCAAATGTTCTGACCAGTGTTTCTGATATCTGTTCATTCTCTTTTGCGCTATTTTTGGCATACTGCAAAGCTTCCCGTACAGAATGGACCAGTTCTCTCAGGGAGTGCTGTATCTCACCGAATTCATCATGAGATGTGACGGTAATATCCTGTGCAAATGCTTTCTCTTTTGCGATATGGTTGATGGTCTCTTTAAGTGTGTTGATGCGCCAGTCGATATCCCGGATCATAAAAAATGCCAGGAAAGAGGTAAACAATATGACAAAAATGCCCATATAGACCGATTGCATTGAAGATGAGGCGATAGAGTCTATTTTGTCGGTGATCTCTTTTGCGAACTTATCGTCGATCTCTTTGAGGATATTGATCTTTTTGGTGATTGTCTTGAACCACTCCTCAGAATCGACACCGAAATCGCCTGTCGATGCTTTCTCTTCTGCGATCTTTCTGAGCCTTTGTGTTTTGGTGACAGCGGGATCTTGCATCTTCTCATCGTAAAATTTTACAATATAGTCCGGTGAGATCTGTTTAAAAGTGTCGATATAGGCATCCTGGAGTGACACAAGTCTGATAAATTTTTTGTAGTATCCTTCGGGAAAACTGTTTTGTGCAAATACGCCGGATAGAACTGCGCGCTCGATACCGGCACGCTCTTTGGCTTTCAGAAAACTTGTGTAACCTGCGAGCATTTTGGTAACATCGTTTGACGGGGACTGTTTTGCGATTTCGCTGATTGTGTCTAGCATGGCGCTGTTCATATCGGTGTAAAAACGAACTGCCTCTTTGACACTATACTCCTGTCTGGTGATTCCTCTTCTTGTCTTGTCCAGCTTTGTGAGGTACTGTAAAACGGTGTTGAGATTTTTTTGTAGTAAAGGGTAGTTTGAAGAATCAAACTTGTCCGTAAAGTCATGAAACGCTTTGTACCTTGTATCGGTAAGCTCTCTCTGCTTGGATAGCATATCTCCAAACTTGGTGCCGTGACTGCTAAGAAATCCGGCACTCATCCCCCGTTCTTTCTGTGTTTCGTGGATCAAAAGAGTGATTTTTTTACTCAGTTCTACCAGATTTTGTGTCTGTTCGAGTTCATGTTTATAGTGTAGGTTGTGAATGGTCTGTGCAGCGGTAAAGTAGATCAGCGCGACAAGCGGGATCAGAGACAAGAGTAGGAGTTTCTTTTTGATAGTGAGATTTTTCATAGGTACCTGCCTTTTATTGATATTCCGAGTTAAAATAAAATCGGCAAATTTATGATTTTGTTTAGTATACATTATAAATGGATATCCAAGCATTCGGAAGCGAAGGTGTGCTAAAATCATTTTTATAATTATTTATCACCGCACCAACAAATAATCCGAAATTTTGAGAGAACGGGAAGGAGTGAGATGTGCGTCAAAAAATATGCAGGACTAACTGGTTAATTCAAATATTTTTTGGCGTGCAGATCGCTTCTTCCCGTTCTCCCCGAAGGGTGCAGTATTTTTGTCCATACTCTGCGTTAGATTTTTTCGAATTCGCTAAGGCGAGTCCTTCAAAAATCTGCCTTGATTATGAACAAAATTACTGCATCAAAACTTCGGATTATTTGTTGGTGCGGTGATAAAGGACAGTTGAGGTGCTTTTTGGTAA